>NZ_JACJOQ010000054.1:0-6566 GCF_014695635.1 Coleofasciculus sp. FACHB-712
GTCCGCAGGCGGGGAGGTTGCCACAAAGTTTTAATCATCTTGCACTCTCTAATTTCCGAGAGGATTATGCAGATAATATCCCATAGAAAATCGAATCTTTCTGTAGCGATCGCCCGCAATGCCAACTTCCTTATGTTCTGCGGTTCCTTCTTCATCCTTCTAAACAGAGGAAAATAGAAACTATCTGCTGTGTTAGATGTTGGAATCTTAGCGATCGCAAGCAGTGGGTAAAATGAGCGATCGCCTTACTGTATAGCAGTTATCCAACACCGCGATCGCTCCAATGCCACAGTATTCTTTCCTACGCTTTAAAAGTCAATACAGGTTTCATCTTTGCCACTACGCTAACCATTTTTTCCTCAACTTGGGCATCAATTACAGGCACAATTGGCTTATACGCTGCGGGTGCTTCTTCGATTCTGCGTTCTTCGCGCAAAGTGATGCAGTCTACTCCCGTTAAACCCAAAGTTGCTTCAGTTTGGTCTGCACCTTGGCGGGTGAGATCGAAACGCGACCGCATCCTTCCCGCACCATGAGAAGCAGAACTTAAAAATTTTGGATTTCCTTTGCCAATCAGCAAGTAAGATGCAGCACCCATCGAACCGGGAATAATCACAGGTTGTCCGGGATGGGCGGGACAAGCACCTTTGCGAGTCACCCATCCAGCACCTTCTTTGAGGGTAATATTATGTGGCAAGTCGTAGACGAGGGGAGCCTCGACATTACCGTAAACTTCCCGCAGGCGCAGGCGCAACAGTTCCGCCAACAGCAACCGATTAATAAAGGCGTAATTAGCAGCAGTCGCCTCAGCTTGCAGGTAACGGGTGACAAGTTCCGGATTTGCTGCAACTGAGAGGGGAAAAAGACCAGATTCAGGGTATTTTGCACCTTTAGCCCATACAGATTTAGCGCGATCGCGCCACATTCCCCCAATATACTTCCCCACGTTGCGCGAACCTGAGTGAATCATAAACGCCAGTTGTCCTTCTCGGACCCCCCAGGCGTAAGCTGTCGCTTTGTCTTCTACCCGTTCCACCACCTGAATTTCGACAAAATGGTTCCCGCCGCCGATGGTAGCTAGTCCACCATCCCGCACTAACCCGTCTTCTGGAATTAGTTCCTCTGGTGCAAACTTGACATCGCCGTTCATGGAACCGCCTAAGTAGACGCGATCGCATTCCGCCGCCAATTGGTCTAAGTCAGACTTGACAATACTACCCATAGGGGAATCTAGCATTGCATCCAACCAGCCAGGAATCCCGTACTGGAACAAGGCACGAGCAGTTTTGGCTGTCATGGTGACATCGCGAGTTCCGAAGAAATAATCGCCTTTCATCAATTCCACGAAGCGATCGCGCTTTGCCAAAAATTCCTCAAGCGACAAGTCTACAACGTGCGATCGCATCCCGCAGTTGATATCCGAACCGACAGCAGCAGGGATTAGCATCCCTTTAGTTTCCAAAATTGAGCCAATAGCAACCCCAGCATCACCAGGATGAAAGTCAGGCGTAGCACAGCACTTGCAAACATGACCCCCGCTAGGATGACGCACATTGGCTAGATTTGCTAGTTGCTTAAGCGCCTTAGCTTCTACGGGAAAATCTTCGGGAAGCAGAACTTCTGCTGCTGGTGCGTCGAGAGAATTATTTAGGCGAACAGAGTAAGTTCTATTTTCGTAACTTACGTCAAGTCCCTCACGGGTCAAAGCCCGGAGGAGTCTATTCAGATTTTTTGGCTGCATGAATAAGTTCCTTTACGGGTCACAGTGTGACCCCAATTTTGTGAAGAGTTTAGGAGACTTCGGTTCAGCAGCCGCAGTCTGGATGCAAAGAAGTTGAAGGCAACATCCTTACCGTAATCCCAAACTTCCATAAAAATCGTAATTTGTCAAGATGCAGATAACTCTTTTTCGCGAACAGACATTTTTTCGTCAATAATAACCGTGTTAAAAAGTCGCGCGATCGCCACCGGATACTACTACTTTTAAGGGAGTGAAACCCGCTCCAGTTCTAGGTCTCAGGTCTTTTGTTAGGCGTTTAAAATAGAAGTAAGGGACAAAATAAACATTCTTCTAAATGAAACTACAATCATCGGTTTTAGTCCATCTAGGATTCGGAAAATACGTGCGCTCCGACCAGGTGACAGCCATTATCCCCATTGAGGAAGAGCGCGGACCGGGGCGGCGAACCTTCGTTCATCTACAGGGGGAAGCTGACCCGATTGTTGCCTCGCGGGCTGAAGACACTATCATTCGTGACTTGGTGCAAGAACCGCGTGAAGTCACCCAAGCGCGTCAACAGCAAGAAATTCTCCAAGATTTATTGGTGGATTTGAGCAACGTTAACTCAACGGTGCGTCGGATTAGCCGTGATGAAGGCGGTCTGGATCTGGAACTGTTGGAACGACGCATCCGCCAAGTTTTAGAAAATTAAGGTCATCGGGAAGGGGCGATCGCGATCGCCCCTGACTTCAGCTCCAAATTGATCAATACGCAGAATCTGACAGTATGCACGCGATCGCAGACAACATTTCCTCACCCGAAGCGCCATCCACTCGTTTGTGGATGCCGGAGCGAGTTTTATTCACACCCGCTGCCTTAGAAGAGCCTTACGGTCAGCAAATACTTTCTCGCGTCCAGTCGCTGAACTTACCCATCGAAGAGTTGCCGCGAAACCGCCTCACTGGTTTGCGTGGCGAGAGCGATCGCGATACCTACAACATTGCTAAGCGTACCCTCGCTGTCGTCACCGCACCGCCTAGTTCCTTCAAACTTAGCCCCATCCCTCCATCGGCTGACTGGCAATTTCACCTCGCTGAAGGTTGTCCCGCACACTGCCAATACTGTTATTTAGCAGGTAGTTTATCAGGGCCACCCGTGATTCGCGTCTTTGCGAACTTGCCGCAGATATTGGAGAATCTAGCAGCTTACGAAGGAAGTGACGCCACAAGTTTTGAGGTTAGCTGTTACACCGATCCCTTAGGCATTGAGCATTTAACCGGCAGCCTTGCAGAATGTATCCGCTACTTTGGGACGCGGACGAACGGACATCTGCGTTGGGTTTCCAAGTTCGATGCGGTGGATGAATTACTCGACTTACCACACAATGGTCACACCCGTTGTCGAATCAGTGTGAATGCCGATCCGGTGTCTCGGCGGTTTGAAGGCGGTACAGCCTCAGTCGCTTCCCGGCTGCAAGCTTTGCGGCGGTTGGCTTTACCTCAATCTTCTAGTGGTGGCGGGTATCCAGTGGGTTTAGTGATTGCACCGATTATGCCGATAGAGGATTGGGAGACCCATTACACTCGTTTGCTTGACTCGATTAGCGAAGCACTCGATTTCGATTGTGACCTGACTTTCGAGTTGATTTCCCACCGCTTCACTCCTGGATCAAAAGAGGTTTTGCAAACTTGGTATCCCCAGTCAAAGCTAGACATGGACGAAGAAACACGCACTGTTAAGCGTAACAAGTTTGGCGGCACCAAGTATGTTTATGACACTGACACGATGAAGACGCTACGGCGCTTTTTTGAAAGTGAGATTACTAAGCGCTTTCCCCAAGGTCGCATTCTCTACTGGACTTAAGATTTGGCGCTAAATCTAATCTTATGAGCTGACCAAAATTACAGGTCAGCTTTTTTATACTTTGAGCGAGTTTGCAAAGGGGGAGAATGCGATCGCTCTGGAGAGCTTATCCAGATAATTCCTGTTTTTCGGCATCTACACCCTTTGCTTTAGCCAATACTACGCGATCGCGCTGACTCACTTATATCTGCGACGAAGGAAAGAAAGCGATCGCTCTACCTTCCCACACCCTTGACACTTTTGTAGCATAATTGTAGTATGAAATTGCCGCACAAGTGGCAAACGTCTTTTCATGGCTCTGGTAAGGCAGAGTATTTGTCCTATGATTCCCCGAACGCGCATCCGTAATATTGGAATTTCTGCTCACATCGACTCTGGTAAAACAACCCTCAGCGAGCGGATTCTGTACTACACGGGCAAAATTTACAAGATTGGCGAAGTTCGGGGAGGTAGCGATCGCGCGACGTTGGACTACATGGAGTTGGAGCAACAAAAAGGCATTACCATCACTTCAGCAGCGACAACTTGCGTATGGAATGATACGCAGATTAACCTGATTGATACTCCGGGACACGTAGACTTCACGATTGAAGTTGAACGTGCATTGCGGGTTCTTGATGGTGCAATTATGGTGCTGTGCGCGGTTGCTGGCGTGCAATCGCAATCTATCACAGTCGATCGGCAGATGAAGCGCTACCGCGTGCCGCGTATTGCCTTCATTAATAAGATGGATCGGACAGGTGCAAATCCATTCCGAGTCGTGCGATCGCTGCGAGAAAAACTAGCTTTGAATCCGGTACTGCTTCAGTATCCTATTGGCAGCGAGGATAAGTTTGAAGGCGTCATTGATTTGATTGATCTGACGGCAAACTATTTTGCTGGAGAAAAAGGCGAAATTCGCGTGATTCAGTCGATTCCCGAACACTTACGGGACGAGGCAAAAGAAGCACGAGAAAAGATGCTCGATCAACTTTCTATGTTCTCCGAACCGATGATGGAGATGCTACTTGAAAGCAAAGAAATTCCCAAAGAAATGATTTGGGAAACCCTGCGTCGGGCAACTTTAAGCTTGCAATTAACGCCAGTTCTGATGGGTTCTGCCTTCAAAAATAAGGGGGTTCAGAACTTATTGGATGCTGTTGCTCTTTATTTGCCGTCTCCAGTGGATAGAGAAGTGGTGAAAGCGATCGCGATTGCGACGAATGAGCCGATTCCTGTCTATCCAGATACCGAAGCCGCACTGGTTGCGTTGGCTTTCAAAATTGCCAAAGATGAGTACGGACAACTGACTTATACCCGCATTTATTCTGGGACGCTGCGCGAGGGACAACGCATCTACAACACTCGCACCAATCAACGGGTGCTAGTGAGCCAAATTGTACGCATGCACGCGAACAAACGCGAGGAGGTCGAAAGTGCCGCCGCTGGGGACATTGTAGCTCTGCTGGGTGTAGACTGCGCTTCTGGCGATACGTTCTGCTCGGAAGGAACCAACCTCTCTTTGGAGGGGATGTTTGTGCCAGAACCCGTGATGACGTTAGCGATCGCGCCCAAGAAACGGGAAGATGCCGCTCAAATGTCAAAAGCGCTCAATCGCTTTACACGGGAAGATCCTACCTTCCGCGTCAGCATCGATCCGGAGTCCAAGGAAACCCTGATTTCGGGGATGGGCGAACTGCATCTAGAAATCTACATCGAACGCATGAAGCGGGAATACAACGCCGAAGTGAACGTCGGTGCGCCAGCAGTCGCTTACCGCGAAACCGTTACCCAGTCGGCAACCTTCGACTACAGGCTCAAGAAGCAAGGCGGCGGTCCCGGTCAGTATGCTCATGTTATCGGTCGGATTGAACCCTGCGAAGAACCGTTTGCCTTCGAGAATCGGGTGGTTGGGGGTGCGATTCCCAAAGAATTCATCCCCGCTTGTGAGAAAGGTTTCCGCGAAGCGATCGCTAGCGGACATCTCATCGGTTATCCGATTGTTGGCGTCAAAGCGATACTAGAAGCGGGTTCCTACCATGCGATTGACTCTTCGGAAATGGCGTTCCGAACTGCGGCAAGTCTTGCACTCAAGCAAGCTTTTGCCAAAGCAACGCCTGTCATCCTCGAACCGATTATGCTCGTGGAAGTGGAGACACCGAACGAGTTTGTCGGGCGAGTGCAGGGCGATCTCTCGTCTCGTCGCGGCATCCTGCTGGGTTCTGAGACGATGGAAAACTACGCCGTCATCCGTGCTGAAGTTCCGTTCGTAGAGATGTTCGGTTATTCTGCACAGTTGCGATCGCTTTCTGCCGGTCAAGCTAACTTCTCAATGGAGTTCGTCTCCAACAAGCCGGTACCTGCCAACCTGCAACAGCAGCTGATGGAAAACGCTGCCCATCTGCGCGGCTAAAACCTTCATCTGAAAATAGGACTAAGAAGTGTTCGCGTAGCGGCACTCTCTTTGCGGACTGAGGACTGAAAATCTAGTTCTCAGTCTTTTCTTTGCACTAATAAAATGGAGTAACACACTCAAGGAGTGCCTGATGAGCCAAACCACTACGGATCGAGTCCGTTGGACAGTTGCCGATCTGGAGTTGTTGCCAGATAACGGGAATCGTTATGAGATTGTGGATGGAGAATTATTTGTGACACGCGCACCACACTGGGGTCATCAAAGGGTATGTAGCAACATTTGTACAGAGTTGAATTTTTGGTCGCGACAGACTGGTTTAGGAGAATCTGTGAGCGGTGCGGGCATCATTTTTACGGATGCTGATAACGTGATTCCTGACGTGGTGTGGGCAAGCAAGGAACGATTAGCTGCGGTGCTAGATGATGCAGGGCATTTAACCGCAGCGCCAGAGTTGGTGATTGAGGTGCTATCTCCTGGCGAGGAGAATGAACGCAGAGATAGACAGGTGAAACTAAAACTCTACGCATCGCAGGGAGCTAGGGAATACTGGATAGTTGATTGGCGTTTGCAGCAAATTCAGATTTATCG
>NZ_JACJOQ010000540.1:0-13157 GCF_014695635.1 Coleofasciculus sp. FACHB-712
GCGAAGCAAGCAGTCCGGCTGGAAACAGACCGTCCCCACGTCCTGCGGCAAATGATGGTCGCTTGTCGTAAAGGCGGCACGCTCTCAATCATGGGTGTTTACGGTGGCTTTGTGGACAAACTGCCCTTTGGTGCTGCTTTCAACAAAGGCTTGACCTTCAGGATGGGGCAAATGCACGGGCAAAAGTATATGCAGATGTTGCTGGATAAAGTTTTGAAGGGAGAACTCGATCCATCCTTCGTCGTCACCCATCAGTTACCCCTAGAAGAAGCCAAGAATGGCTACGAAATGTTTAAGCACAAAGAAGATAAGTGTATCAAGGTTGTGCTGAAACCTTGAAGTCAGTAATTGGGAAGAAAAATTAACCGATTACGAATCATCAAATAATAAACTGGAGTGTTTTCATGAATCAAGTAATTTCTTTTCTACAAAGTATTCGTTTGCGCCAGATTGCTACTGCGTTTCTGGTAAGTGCTGCATTTTTGGTGATGCAAGCTTTCGGTTACGGGACTCCTCTACAGGCCCTTGCGAATAACACCACATTGACACCAGAAACCAACGCTTACCAAGTGCCAGGGTCTAATGGTTCAATCAATGCTAGGACTGAAACGCTAAAAGACCAGACTGAAGATACAGGCAGTAGTTTGTTGGATAAAATTGGAGATGCTGCTGAAAATGTCAAGGAAAAGCTGAATCTTGACGAGCCGACGCCTCCAAGTACCAAAAAGTTTTTCAATCAGATTCAAGATAAAGCTGATGATGTAGTTGGTAAGACAGTTCAAGGGACGCAGGAAGGTTTCAACGACGCGGCGAATAACCTGAGCAGCCCATCTTACTCAAAATAATCTGTAATCCAGCGTGCAAATTGTCCCCCCTTAACGAGGGGGGATAGTGGAACAACGGATAATATTTGCTTGACATTTCGCTCCTCCTAACCTCCTTAACCAGGAGAACTCGCAAAAGAGAAAGATTTACCTAGGGTGTAGGTGTAGTTATTAGTCATTAGTAAATTGTTCTTAGTAATTGATAATGACTAATAATGAATCGGAAATAACCCATAAATAATGACGAATGACTTAAGGAGAAAAATTTAATGAAAGCTGTTTGTTGGCATGGAAACAACGATGTGCGGGTAGATAATGTACCCGATCCAAAAATTCTTAACCCGCGCGATGCCATCGTCAAAATTACGTCAACAGCAATTTGCGGCTCCGATTTGCATATTTACGATGGTTTCATCCCGACAATGCAAGCGGGCGATATCCTCGGTCATGAATTTATGGGGGAAGTGGTTGAACTTGGCAGCGCCGTCAAGAATGTGAAAATAGGCGATCGCGTCGTTGTCCCTTTCACTATCGCCTGCGGTAACTGCCTATTCTGCAACCGCGATTTGTGGTCGCTGTGCGATAACTCCAACCCGAACGGCTGGATGGCTGAACAGATGTACGGTCATTCGCCATCAGGACTTTTCGGCTACTCCCACTTGTTCGGCGGCTATGCTGGAGGTCAAGCGGAGTATGCGCGGGTGCCTTTTGCCGATGTCGGTTTGTTCAAAATTCCCGATGGATTGACAGACGATCAGGTACTGTTCCTGACGGATATTTTCCCGACCGGCTACATGGCAGCGGAAAATTGCAACATTAAACCGGGTGATATTGTAGCTGTCTGGGGCTGCGGGCCAGTCGGACAGTTCGCAATCAAAAGTGCCTTCATGCTAGGTGCCCATCGCGTTATCGCTATCGACCGCATTCCCGAACGCTTACAAATGGCTAAAGAACAATGCGGGGCAGAAATTCTCAACTATGAAGAACTCGATGTCGGTGAAGCACTCAAAGAGATGACTGGCGGACGCGGGCCAGATTCTTGTCTGGATGCCGTCGGCATGGAAGCACACGGTACCGGGCCGGATGCTTTCTACGATAAAGTCAAGCAAGCCGTGCGAATGGAAACCGATCGCCCCACTGCCCTGAGGCAAGTCATTGTCGCTTGTAGCAAGGGTGGTCATGTATCGCTAGCGGGTGTTTACGGTGGATTCCTCGACAAGATTCCAATGGGCGCTGCTTTCAACAAAGGCTTGACGTTCAAGATGGGACAAACACACGTCCATAGATACTTGAAACCGTTGTTGGAACATATCCAAAATGGCGATATCGATCCCTCTTTCGTCATCACACACCGCTTGCCTTTAGAAGAGGCGAAACACGGTTACGAAATTTTCAAAAATAAAAAAGACAACTGCATCAAAGTTGTACTAAAACCATAAGGTCAAACTATGGAACTTGACCGCTCTGATCGGGGTGAAAACACCGTCAAGATTAATAATTTGCTTGCAGAAGTTTATCACTTGGTTGAAAAACTTGAACAAGAGGCAGAAGAAAATCGCCAGCGTTTCCAACAAGAGTTAGAAGCTGGCGAGATTCTTACTGCTGAAAGTCAATCTTTTGGACAGAAATAGGTGTTTTGTTAGTTCTGTGGTCGAGATGTCAATGGGTTGCGTCTCGTCAGTGAATTGAAACTATGAATGCCATCTAATATAAGAGGGGGTATCAGCAGTCTGCTAGGACGTCACGGCTGGACGTTGGCGTTGCAGGAGTGTTGACGAAGCATTCAGTCAGTAGTGCTGACACCGTGAAGTATCTGGAGAGAGACGTGGGAAAACTGGGTTGGCGATCGCTTCCAATTCTTTTAAGCCTTGTGGTGACAATTCCCTTTGCATCATCCGGTCGGGCGCTATCCGCACAAGAACCCACACAGAAACTTGTTGAGAAACCTGCTGAGAAAACGATTGGCAACATTGAATCAGTTGCCTCCTTTAATGGGCCGATGCTTACTGGCGTCACCGTGTCTCAGGACGGTCGAATTTTTGTGAATTTCCCTCGCTGGGGAGACAATGTAGAATTTACCGTTGCTGAGTTAAAAAACGGGACGGCGGTGGCTTATCCCAATGCCGAAATTAACCGCCCAAATCCCAGCAACCAAGCTGAATCGTTGATTTCGGTTCAAAGTGTCGTCGTCGATCCGCAAAACCGCCTGTGGATTTTAGATACTGGGAGTCCGCAATTTGCCCCCACTTCCTACGGGGGACCAAAATTAATTGGGATTGACCTAAAGCAAAATCGGATTATCAAAACAATTCTATTTCCCCAGAATGTAGCGCTGCCAACGACTTACTTAAACGATGTCAGATTTGACTTGCGGCGCGGCAAAGCTGGAATGGCATTCATCACCGATTCTTCTAGTTCTGGGCCAAATGCAATTATTGTTGTAGACCTGGCTTCTGGCAAAAGCTGGCGACGGCTGAACAATCACCCCTCCACCAAAGCCGAACCAAATTTTTTGCCCAGCGTCGAAGGACAACCGTTGATGATGCGATCGCCTAATCAACCACCCAGCTATATCAAAGTAGGTGCAGACGGGATTGCGATTAGTGCTGATGGCGATCGCTTATTTTACTGCCCTCTGGCAGGTCGCCGTTTATACAGTGTCAGCGTTGATGCTTTAGCAAACGAGCAATTAACAGAGTCGCAAGTAGCAGCAACCGTGGTGGATCTCGGCGATAAAAGTGGTGCTTCAGATGGACTGGAATCAGATGCTGAAAACCGCGTTTACCTGACGAACTACGAACACAATTCCATTCTTCGCCGCCTACCGGATGGAATGTATGAAACGCTCGTTCACGATCCTCGCGTTTTGTGGCCCGATACGCTTTCTGTAGCATCAGACGGCTATCTCTATTTCACTGCCAATCAACTGCATCGCCAACCAAATTTTCATGGCGGCAGAGATTTAAGAGAAAAGCCCTACAGTCTATTCCGAGTCCGCATTGATGGGAATCCGATCTTGCTCCGCTAAGAGCATTTAAACAACATATCTGAACAAGGAAGCAGCAAATATGACAGATACAACTGTGATGAAAGTAGATTCTACCAATTCCCCCAAAGGGGAAATGGGTCAAAAGTATCTCGCATCAGGCAAAACCATCTCAATGCGCCTTTGGGAAAACGAGCAACCCAACGAACCAAAGGAACCAACTGCGCGAGAATATGAGACGGTTGGTTATGTCATCAACGGTCGCGCTGAATTGCACCTGGAAGGTCAAAGTATTTTGTTAGAACCCGGTAATTCTTGGACTGTACCAAAAGGTGCATCCCACACCTATAAAATTCTGGAGCCTTTCACGGCAGTTGAGGCAACTTCTCCACCCGCCCAAGTTCACGGGCGCGACGAAGCTTAATCCGACATGAATTAAGCAAAAATACTTAAATACTGCTAATAAAAAAACCGTCTTTTTGATGAAGACGGTTTTTTTATTAACACAAACTTTTAAGAATGAACTTGATACAAAATAATTGGTAATTCGTCATTAAATAGGCACATAAATCAAGAATAAATTTACCAAAATAAACTTAAAACTGTCCTTCTACAGGAAGAGGCAAGACCTTGATTTAAATAGTTTCCTATAGGAGTAGAGAGCATAAGTTTTGCAATTGAAATTTCGATATTTAGCAAATTGCTAAATATCAATTCGCACCATTTTTCTGTTGTTCTGATAGTAAAAAGAATTCGGAGTTTTTGAATGTTTTACCATAAAAAGCAACTTCAGTATTTCACTCCGCCACAAAACCCCGATCCGGTCTACGCCATGAAGATTCAGGAACTGATCGGCGGCACTTTTGGCGAGATGACCGTGATGATGCAGTACCTATTTCAGGGATGGAACTGTCGAGGGCCTGCTAAGTACCGCGATATGCTACTGGACATTGGTACCGAAGAAATCGGTCACGTTGAGATGCTTGCCACGATGATCGCCCATCTGCTGGACAAAGCGCCTCTAAAAGTCCAAGAGGAAGGTGCCGCAGATCGGCTAGTCGGCGCGGTTATGGGCGGTTCTAACGTGCGGAATGAGATTATGGCAGCAGCGATGAACCCGCAGCACGCTATTGTCTCCGGCTTGGGTGCGACGCCCTCTGACAGCGTTGGCTACCCTTGGAACGGTCGCTTTATCGTCGCCAGCGGTAATTTGTTAGCAGATTTCCGCTCTAATCTCCACGCCGAGTCGCAAGGTCGCTTGCAGGCGGTGCGAATGTATGAAATGTCAGACGACCCAGGCGTGAAAGATACCTTGAGTTTCATGATCGCCCGCGACACCATGCACCAAAACCAGTGGTTGGCAGCGATTGAGGATATCGTAGACTCCGGACTGGACGACACTCCGGTTCCGAGTTCCTTCCCGCTGGAATTGGAGAAGCGGGAGTATGCCTATCAGTTCTGGAATCACTCTGACGGTACCGAAAGTGCTGAAGGACGTTGGGCGAAAGGCAAATCAATGGACGGCAAAGGCGAGTTTGAGTATGTAGAGAATCCGCAACCGTTAGGGCCAGAACCGACACCTCCGCCTGCTGAACCAAAGTTGCACGGTACCCCAGGTTTTGAAAAGGCACGACACACCTAATAAATAACTGCTGAGAATTAGTTCGCCTGCGTGTCGGCTAATTCTCAACCAAAACCTAATCGATGCTATTGCAGCAAGGTATCAACACACCTGTATTTTTGCAGGTGTGTAACGCGATCGCTCTCTACGCCACCCTACTTGATAGAGAGCGCTCGCTTCCTACTTTTTTTCGCTCAAGCGATCGCTCTCTACGCCACCATATCTAAAAGCTGTACGCAGTGTTTGACAGGCTTACCTTCTGCTCTGGCAAAGTCGTCCGGGATTTCACTCTTTCACTGTCCTGGTGCCGGATTATCTTTTCCAGTTTCAGGTCGCCATATTTAGCATAGAGCTGTTTGATCTCTTCATTCATCTGGTCGCACTCGGTTTGGAGCCGCTGATTTTGATGGCGTAGCTGTTGAATTGCTTCCTTATGTTCTTGACAAGCTATTAGGTAAGTTTGGCGAGAGTTCGCCAGTTCATCCTGTAGCCGTTGATTTTCCTGTTTTAGCTGCTCTAATTCCTTGGATTCAACCAAGATTTTCAAATGAACTTCTTTGGGAGCGCTTTGTTGAGTGCAAATACTTTGATTCTTCTCAAGCTCTAGCCGAGAATTTGCCAGTTCATCTTGTAACCGCTGATTTTCCTGTCTCAGCTGCTCCAATTCTGTTAAATGAACCTCTTTGGCAGCACTTTGTTGAGTGCAAATACTTTGATTCTTCTCAAGCTCTAGGCGAGAGTTTGTTAGTTCGTCCTGTAACCGCTGAATTTCCTGTTTCAGATGGTGTACTTCCTGAGATTCACCAGGCAAATTTAAATGGACTTCTTGTATATAACTTTGCTGGCTGGAAGGACTATCATTTTTCGCAGTTTGTAGCAATTGCAACCCAATTTCTCTGAGTCGCACCAACGTTAAATCTTTGCTAAGCCCGATGTAACAGTGATATAGTTCGCCATTTACTTTCTTGTAGGCGTACCAAAAATCTCCATCGGTTTTAGTTTCTTTGCTAGCGATGAAATCAGATGTACGTTGATCGACTGGCTCAAATTTAAATGACTTAGAACTTGGTAAATTTAGCCATTGGAACCATTGCTCAGAATCCAGATGAATGTCTTCGAGTCGTTCACCCCGTCGTGGATCTTCTACCCAAAATTCTAATGTTGCCCTCTCGGTGAATGACCAAACCTTTGGTGTTTTAGCCGCCATGATTAAGTTACACAGATAAATTATTCGCAAAAGTAACAAGTTTCAGCATTTTCCCTGGTATCCCATGTAACTTTTCTTCTATTAGAGGTTAAAATTTTACGGTATCGCTGTTCCGATAAACGTATTGTTACTGAACCTCTTCAATGCACCCTACTTGTTTTCTAAGTAAATATACAAGGAATTTTCACTGATGAAGATTTTTTAATATTAAGTTTATACAATCTTTAAAATAGTCAGGAGTATTCTTGACACAATCTTCATAATTAGGAGCAGGCTGTAAGTTACTAAGGACAAGCTGCTATGTCTAGACTTGCAGGTATGCAAGCCCAAAAAAGAATCCCTCTTTTGGAGGAGAGAGGTGAAACGAAACGGCTGACTAACAAATTCCCTATGGGTTGGGTTGAGGTGCGTGTAACCCAAATGCAGCAAACGTTTGCTTTGTTTTTTCTCTCACACAGAGCCAACCTACGGCTGCTAGGCTGTCTCATAAGCACTTGATACAAGTACAAGCGTGGGATGAAAGCTAGACTTCCTAAAATAATTCCGTGGGATTTTTATTCGGAAAAGTTGCACATCGCGTTAGTTTAATTAAAAAAATGTAGCTGAATCTCTAGATTAGATGTTTTGGCATTTTCGGCTGGATTAAAAATTACCAAATCTCAGCTTTTTTTGCCTCGAAGGGGACTCTCTATCCCTAAAAATTAATTCAACTACTTAAATAATTTAAATTTCAGCCTAAAGATAGGTGAAGAAAAACCTTATGAGCTGCAACTGTGAAAAGAGTTCTGAAAAATCGACCACAACTCGATCCCAGCTCCTTCTCTAGAGTGAGACTCGATTGTAATGCTCCCCCCATGAAAGAGGAAGATAAAACTAAAAGTGAACTCATCGCTGAATTAGTAGCACTCCGCCAACGAGTTGCGGAGTTAGAGAAACGAGAAAATCAATATCAGCACTCAGAGAAGGCTTTGCGGTTAAACGAAGAGCGCTTCCTGATGTTGCTGGAAAACATGAAAGACTATGCAATTTTTTTCCTCGATCCCGACGGACGTGTTATCAAGTGGGGAGCAGGGGCAGAAAGCATTTTAGGCTATCAGGAAGCAGAGATTTTGGGCAAATCTGGCTCCATAATTTTTACACCTGAAGATCGCGATCGCGGCGAAGACAGGAAAGAACGGGTAAAGGCATTAACGGAAGGTCGGGCTGAGAACGAACGCTGGCACGTCCGGAAGGATGGCAGCCGTTTCTGGGGCAGTGGCATTGTCACGTCTTTACGTGATGAGAGCGGACAGGTGCAAGGGTTGGCTAAAATCATGCGCGACTTCACGGATCGCAAGCAAGCTGAAGAGGAACGTACTCGGTTACTTGCCCGCGCACAGGAGGCATGCACCCAGGCTGAATCAGCCAACCGGATGAAAGACGAGTTCCTGGCGACTCTTTCTCACGAACTGCGATCGCCCCTCAATGCGATGCTGGGGTGGACGAGTCTTCTCCGTACCCGAAAATTTGACGCGGCGACGACCGCTCGTGCTATCGAAACGATTGAGCGAAATGCCAAGGCGCAAGCACGTTTGATTGAGGATCTGCTGGATGTTTCGCGGATTATTCGAGGTCAACTCCGCCTCACAGTTCGCTCAATGGAACTGATTCCAGTCATTGAGTCAGCCATCAATACGGTACGTCCAGCAGCAGATGCAAAGAACATTCAAGTTCATCTGTTGGTGGATACTTTTGTGGGTTTAATTTCAGGAGATCCAGACCGCTTGCAGCAAATAATCTGGAATCTGCTCACCAACGCGATTAAGTTCACGCCTGAAGGCGGACGAGTTGAAGTTTACCTTCAAGGCGATCGCTCCCACGCCGAGATTTCAGTTAGGGATACGGGTGAGGGCATCAGTCCTGACTTTCTGCCTTACGTGTTTGACCGCTTTCGCCAAGCTGATAACTCTATCACCAGGTCTTATACAGGATTAGGGCTGGGATTGGCAATTGTCCGCCACTTGGTGGAACTACACGGAGGAACCGTGCGTGCTGAGAGTCCCGGAGAGGGGCAAGGGTCAACATTTATCGTGAAGTTGCCGCTTCTCAACAGTGCTGGGGTGAAAAAGAGGACTGAGGAAGAGGAATCTTTATGCAGTTCTCAATCTTCAGCACTCAATCCTCAAGAAAGTCCTCCCACCCTTTGGGAAAGTCCTCTTGATGGCTTGCAGATCCTTGTTGTTGATGATGAAGCTGATGCCCGTGAGTTGCTCAAGAGCATCCTAGAACAGTATGGAGCAGAAGCGATCGCTGTCGCCTCAGCAGAGGAAGCGATCGGAACTATCCAAAAGTCAAAGCCAGATTTACTCATCAGTGACATTGGGATGCCAAACGAGGACGGCTACAGTCTAATTCGCCGGGTGAGGGCGCTAGAGGCGGAAAAAGGACAAATTCCATCTGTGGCGTTGACGGCTTATGTCAGAGTAGACGACCAAAAAGCAGCCCTTTCGGCAGGTTTTCAATCTCATGTCGCTAAACCCATTGATCCCACTGAGTTAATTGCGGTCGTCGCGTCCCTTGTCGGACGGACTGGAAATGTCTAATTTCATCGCTAGCAGCAAAAGTTTTAAATACCCAAAATACCAAAAACGAGCGTAAGTGTAGCGAATCCTCTTAGCTTTTAGTTTCCTCTCCAGTGGTATGAGATAGACGCAAAGACGGTATATCATCACGAGTGCGACTTCGGATATAAGCAAGGAGAGGGACGTAAATTTATCCTAAATTTTGCTTTCTTTAAAATGGTTCAGCAATTAGGAGAAACTTTTAAATGAAAGAGAATAGGATTACTCGAAAGCATCTGGTTTATAGTCTGCTAACGGGTCTGCTGATCGGCGCGATCGCTGGCACACCGATCGGCTGGTTTACTCATCGCGCCTATGCTGAGCAACGTTTGGCTAAGAATTTAATTTGCCGAGAGCAACATCGAAATGAGCCTGTAGCGGTTGTGGAATCTATCTGCGGCTCAAGATTCTAAAGTTTTCTAATAATTGTTTCCCTGGGTGCGATCGCGCCCTTTTTTATTGCATCTAAAAGGATGCGATCGCCGTACAGGTAATTTTGCCAGATTTGGATTTTTGGGAAGGATGCGATCGCTCCCAGTATTAACGACTTGCACTCTTAAAACTTACCATTCTGCTGTCACTAAAAATTCATATAATTCTTTTTTTGAATTTCTTTTTCTTATTACTTCACTTTGCACGTTTTTAAAACCGCATTGCCTCATTATGCTCATATAAATCTCTTCTACTGGAACAAGTGTATCGTAAAACTTAGAATTGCCAACAATATAGAAAATTTTTGCCCCTTTAACAAGAACATAGCTTAGGCTATCTATGTGGGTTACTATATCGACAAAATATTTATGAACGTAGTTTGCCAGGATAGGGCTTTGCTTATTAATCTCTTGAATTATACCTTTGAAGTTTTCATTTTTAATTTGTGTATTTCCAGGTTCCCATTGGGCTAAACGGCTAGTTGCTATTCCCCAAGTTCCGCCAATTGCTTGCCAATCTAAATCGCCTGCCTCACGCGCATTATTAAGGAAACCTAGCCAATACATATAAGGTCTTACTTCACGTATATAACTCATCCGGTTTGGATAGGGAGGTGAGGTAATTACGCAATCATACTTCCTACAATCGTTTATGTGAATGTAACGAGAGTCACTATTTTGTACAGAAACACTTCCTAAAAGATATTGTTTTGCAGAATTAATAGTCTGCTCACAGTAGCTTACAAAATCATTAATAATTAAGTGTTTTTCATTTAATTTATTAAAGCTTATTTTTTCTTTTTTAAAAGACATAGATTGATGATTAAAAGCAGCGTTCGACCACTCTATTGTTGTTCTACAAAAAGCAATAAGCGCTAGATTTAAAGCCAGACTATCTTTTCTATTCTTCCTTTGGCTTTGTATCGCCTGAAAAAGACTTGCTAGTATCTTTAACCTTTCTGGCGACCACCAACGTTCAATGTAATTAAGCGGTGGAATCCAGAGATTATCAAATTGCTCATTTTGGGATGCTTGTTCCGCTACAGCACCAGCTATTTCAATAGCTGCGTTTAATTCACGTGGACTGTAATGATGTACTTTTGATTGTGATAGCCAAGCTAAAAATGGGTTAATTTCTATCAGATTGCAATTAACTCCCCTCTCAGCACAGACTAACCCTGTTGTTCCACTACCAGAAAAAGGATCGAGGACAAGTTGTGGTTTTCCAACATATTCGAGGACATTTTGAACTACCTTGACTGAATAGGCTGGAGTCAAACGTATCCAACCGTGTCGCCCTTGCTTAAGATTGTCTTTGAAAGTCAAATCAGCCCTTTGAGAAATCATTCAGTTTATTGCAATAAAGCGGTTAGAACTGATTCTACCTCTTGCTTCAACCTAGCGGAATGGCGTTGGAAGAAATTTGCTAAGTCGTAACCTAGCACTTGGCGACAAAACTCGTATGTAGAGCTAGTTGTTGAACCATTAGTTGTACCTCGAAGTATTAACCAGCGCGATTTAATATAACGATCGGCAACGCTACTATCTATCTGGTTTGAAAAAAGTAGTATTACTGGCAAATATCCTTCAGAGTAAGCTGCTGCTGCATTTGCAATATCAGCATTCTGGCGCTTTGAGTCTTTACTTTTATACCCTTGCCGGATTTCAAAAACAGCTCCTTTGAAAACTGGTATCATATCTTCTGATATGTTGACTGCTCTACAGGCATTTTGAACCCAGTTAGTAACTATTGGACGGCGGTCAAGTTTCGTTTCAGCTATTGGGATGCAGCAGTCGAGAGATAAAGTTTGTGTCTTCCCCTCTATTTTTTTAATTTCATAAGACCAGATTGATTGCTCTGCTGTCAGATTAAGGCTATCCATAATAATGCGTTGAATCAGTCTTTGACAACCTATCCCAACTTGTCGGTACACTGATGTCATGCCACCAGCGGCTTTATGAGCAGTGAACATTAGAGGAGAATCTAAGCCTAACCATGAGTAGAAGGGATCAGCTTGGTATAAGCTTTGAAATTCAGATAATGTTAGTCCTGCACTACCTCCAAATTTTGGTAGGTAATTTTTACAAGCAGAAATTGGATCTATAACAATTTTGATGTACTCTTCGTCTTGCGCTTGCTCTGAAACAGAGGTCATATATTTGTGTCTCCAGCTCTGTTTTTAGTAGCTATACAATTCGGCCTTTCAACTTCCAAATTCCTTGTTTCTCAACAACGTGTAGTGATTATGCCATGAAACTTTATCTATACCACCAGTTGCGATCGCGCCCTTTTTTATTGCATCGGTCAGGAAGCGATCGCGCATTCTCCCCTTCACCACTGCAATGCGATCGCCTAATCCTCTTCTGAGTGCGAGCGCTGCGTTATCAACGAGTTAGGCAAATCGTCCAAACTCTTGTTAACTTTCGCTTTCTGGTTAAAACTAGCCGAGAGCGAAGAAGCAACTGACACCTTCAGTCTCCGATGTTTGGGTTCCAAGCTTCCGTACCAATCAGCAGCAAATCTTCCAGCGTCAGAATCCGATTCTCAGTTGGGTGTTCGGGTTTGAGAACATCTAAAAGTATCCACAAAATATCAGGTGCTGGTTTATTCAGGTTTCCATTCTCAATTCTCGAAATGGCCGCAATGCTCACCCCAAGAACTTTAGGCAACGCTCCCAATTCTCCATAGAAGTTGGCTTCATACTCCTTCGTCTGTTCGCTCAACTTGTGGACACTTAAGCCTTTTGCTTCCCGACAGGCTCGTAAGAAGTTGCCCATCTGCCGCAGTCCTTCATCCGTAAACCTTCGTCTCAACGACTCTCTCTTCCTTATTACAGGTAAAACCGCTAGTAATCGCCTTTACTGCCTAAAGCTAAGCTATCATGCCCTACTTTGCGACTATTTGTTTCAAGTTAGTAACTTGAATCGCTTTATGTTACAATGTATAAGAAAGGTTAACCTTTTAACCTTCCAGTAATCCCCCAACAAAGTCCTATTTCCAGCTGATTGCTGCCGGAAATTAACCCAGATGAGTGCTGTTTGTGCTAGCTACAAGGCTCGCACGCCTGTACCCATCTACCCAATTAAATATCTATGAACAAATCCAAAGCGACAGAAGCACTGCGGGTAGCGCCGGGAATTGCTGCCATCAAAGCAGCACTGAACCAGCGCGGCGATCGCATCTGCTTTCCTCCATAAACAGCCCATCTGGACTGTCTGGGTTACAGATAAAACACCAATACTAGCTGGCATTTTAGCGCAACCCTATCAATAGATGGGGACTGCACTCGCAAAAGAACGATAGCGATCGCCACACCCTCATCGCCATCATTCAAAGCATATTCATCAAAAAAACCCTAGGTATCATCGGGAAAGTTTTATGACCTACTTTAACCAGCTTCACCCTTGGTGCCTAATGCGTCGCGTACCCAAGTTGCAATCCTCGGTTGTTGCTCGTTTTCGCCGCCGCTGTGACGCAGAAGCCCATC
>NZ_JACJOQ010000541.1:0-1823 GCF_014695635.1 Coleofasciculus sp. FACHB-712
AATTCAACCCCATTCAGGTGGAATAGAGCGATTATAGCAGTCGTCTTGCAGTTGTATTTTTTTTAGGAACCGCGAAGATGCAAAGAGCGCGCAGAAAGAGGAAGAAGAGAGTTGCAATATTTTATGAATGAATTAGGATTGCTATAGCCTATTTAAGATGCAAGCCGGATAAGCCCAACCTAACCCGACTCATTGAACAGATGACTCTAACATCCGAATTGTATTCTGATTGGCATCAATTTCTACTGGCACGCCGACTGGCAGAGTAAATTTATCTTTAATATGACCAATCTGCGAACCATACCAAGCTGGAATTCCTAAAGGTTGAATGTGTTCTCTCAAGACTTGCGATAAAGTTAGGGAAGGTTGATTATCTTTGGGTTGACAATCGGTACATTGCCCAAAAATAAACCCAGAAATTTGCTCTAGAATACCGGCGAGTTTTAGCTGAGTCAGCATCCGGTCTATCCGGTAAGCTTCCTCCCCAATTTCTTCTACAAATAAGATACTTTGTTTCCAATCTGGGAGATAAGATGACCCCACCATTGCCGCCAGCACTGATAAGTTGCCTCCGGCTAATTTTCCCCTAGCCTTTCCAGGCGTAATTATCTCTGCTTTAAAGCTAGCATTCGGGGGATTTTGCATTGTGACAGCTTCCCCATTAAATAGAATGCGTTTAACATAATCTACTGTAAACGGATTCCAAGTGGATGTGCCCACGGGGCCATGAAAAGTGACAACGCCACTTTTGGCATAAATTGCTAACAGCAGCGAAGTAATATCGCTGTAACCAATGAGGATTTTGGGAGAAGCTTGGATGAGGGGATAATTCAACAGTGGCAAAATCCGATTGCAACCCCAACCGCCACGCACAGCAACAATCGCTTTTACAGAAGCATCGGCAAACATAGCGTTTACATCAGATGCGCGATCGCGATCGCTTCCTGCCAAATAACCATAACGGTCGAGAAGATGCTTCCCTAACTTAACCTTTAACCCCAAACTTGCTAGGGTTTGCTGTACCTGTGCAATGTCTTTCGCGTCAATGGGACTAGCGGGATTAATTAATCCCACCGTATCGCCAACTTTGAGGCGGGGTGGTTTTGAGGGGGTTTTTAAAAATGGATTTGCGATCGCAATCTGCGGGAACTCAGTTGCGATCGCGGAAAGCGCAACGGTTTTAAGAAACTGGCGGCGATTAATAATGAATGACAAATGACGATTAACAAATCACGACTGGCTATTGACAGTTTCCCACAGCGTCTTGAGAATCAGATAAGTAGAGGTGGCACCCGGATCTTGATGACCGGCGCTGCGATCGCCTAAATAACTCGCCCTCCCTTTCTTCGCTACCAAAGGAATCGTCTGTTTCATCCCCTCCTCAGCGGCAGCTACGGCTTGTTGTAAGGCTTCTGCGGTGCTTGCACCAGCCGCGACAGCTTGCTGAAAAGTATCTGTAGCAGGTGATAGAGAATCCAGCATGGTTTTATCACCCAAATTCGCCTTACCCCGTTGCACAATACCTTCCACAAACGCTTGGAAAAGCGTCGCCATCTCCTCATCGGTCAGTTCCGACTTGCCTGCGACTGCCGTACTAGCCCGTAGGAACATCGTGCCATACAACGGCCCGCTGGCACCCCCAACACTGGAAATGAGCGTCATGCTGACAGTTTTGAGGATGTTGCCAATATCCTTATCTGCCACAGTGGCTAGCTGAGTCGCCACTTTTTGAAAACCCCGGTTCATATTGATGCCGTGGTCAGCATCTCCAATTGCCGCGTCTAGTTCGGTTAGATAATCCTTATTTTGTTCTAAAACTACTG
>NZ_JACJOQ010000542.1:0-7586 GCF_014695635.1 Coleofasciculus sp. FACHB-712
AACTGCCGCTAAATTTTAATCACTTTGAGGTTTTAATTCCCAATTAAGAAGCCGGGGAATCTGCGACAAGTGTACGCCGTAATTAAAAATCCAAAGGACAATTTCCAGCACTAATAATCTCTGTATCCAGATTGTCCCACTCTCACAATTCAGAAGCGTCAATCCACTATATAATTGCCAAACGCGATAAGGAAGGTATAAGCAAGGAACCATCACGAACGTACAGGATTGAAACCGTCTCGTTGTCACGCTTTCGGATAAAATTTGTAACCCCAAAATGACAAAGTACGGCACCAGTACCTGAAATACGCTGGGATGATTCCACCATATGCCCCACAGAACCATTGCTACTAGGGGAAGCGCCACTCCCACTAGCAGTACAACAAATAACCACGCTCTAAACCAAGGCGGCAGTGGTTGAGGAATCGTGAAGGGAGGTGAATGTCTCCAAAGCCAACCCGCAAAGACAAGAAAAGACGTAACAATTGCTAGGAAAAGGAGGTTTTCTAAAAGAATATTCAGGTTGGTAGATGCGGCTGTCTGTAACATAGGATTAAAAAAGAATTTCAGCAGTATAGTGCACGATTAAAATGGCTATAGTGCATGAACTAAAAAAGACACAGTAGAGTAGGGGGATTGTCAAAATGTCTAAAGAAAGTGCCTGTCAATTTCTGGAAGCTGCTGCCTACGATTCAGGTTTACGCGAAAAATTCCAAGAAGTAGCTAGTCCAGAGGAATTCGTAAAAGTTGCTCGTGAATTAGGCTACGCCTTGACCACTGAAGAATTGAAGGATGTCGTCAAAGAACATAGTGAAGGTGTCATCTTGAGAAGGCAGACGGGCGTTTGGCCTTGGCTGCGGAGGGTTAAATGGATTTAGTGCATTGTGAACTAGCTAATGGTTAAAAGCTATCGTGAGCTTAGCTATTAGAGTTTGGGGTGGGCATTGCCCACCCTATTTTATACAGCTTCAAAGCAAAATTGAATCTATTACACAATCAACAATTTTTTTGTAGATATAGTGAAAAAATCACCTATTTTATGGCTTATGTAGTAACCACGGCGGATTAATATAACAGGAATTTTACACTTGTTCTAGATAGCGATCGCTTTTATATATATTTTTTTTGAGTTACGATAGTGTGCTATTTAACACATGAATCGTAAGAATTTACAGGTAGAGACAGAGCAAATGTACTTTCTTTGCTTGCCTGCCTAAAATTTTTTAACTAAATTTTTTCTAATTTGCTCTAGTCAGTTGCGAGGTTCCGAGGTTAAGATTGACGCTAATAATCACACACTTTTATAAGCCTATACAGTATAAACACTTATGAATTATCCAGACAATAAAGATAACGAACTTCAACGCAGGGAACGAGAGCTTCAGGAGCGCAAAAGAGCTAATCGACTCCGAGAGATAGAGGCAGAAATTAATCAACCGCCGCTGCATCAAACTACTAAGCATCAAGACTCTCAGCGTTCACCCCAGCCGTGGTACAAGAAACTGGCGAACCTTGGAAAGTTTGTAGCCATCGTTGTTACCATCGTTGTCAGCATTCAGCTAGCAGGAACCCTTTCTTATGTGATTATAGTTGGGGCAGTGGTTTGGGTTGCTTATAAACTCTTTTTTGAGAGCGATCACTCCAAAAAATAAGGCAGAATTTTCACTTCGTCTGTGCTATCGAATCTGAACAATTTAGACCAAGGTCTCAAGTTCTTAGGGTAAAGGTATCCGTTGCACGATTACGGATTATGGTCAGTCAGCTCAAAACCCGATCAAAATAGTAAGCGGTTGACCATCTTGATGCACCTGGCGTAGATCCTACACCCTATCTGGTGTCTGTGCGTCAGTCTTGAGTTTGTAAAAGACTTGCAGTTATGGCGTTTGGAGCAGAGCAGCCGGAAAATAGTAATTACCCATTACCTACCTGCCCTAATTTGTAAAACTACCCGCAAAAAAATAAAGCACGAAGGATAAAATCTTATCCTTCGTGCTTTATTCTTCATGCTTCACTCAGGGGCGTTTTGCGGTTGTCGAGGTTCGTTGTCATTTTGGGCAATTGTTTCCTGAATTCTGGGAGTTAACAGGAACTTTTTCGTTTCTGTGAGTAAGCGATCGCCCCAAAGATTTTCTTGGAGAAATTTTACATCGGCGTAGCGACTGTCTAACCGAATCGCAGCCTCTCCCAAAGACAAACCCTGTTCGCGATCGCCCTTCGCATACAGCGCCACCGCCATCGCCAACCGGGGTTCTGCCGCCTCCTTATCGAGAGAGCTAGCGGAACGCCAGTGACCAAGCGCTCCCTCTACATCGCCCATTTCGTACTTAACTAGCCCAATATTATTAATTGCAGGCCAGAATTTCTTTTCCTTAGCAACCGCCTTTTGGTACTGAGCGATCGCATCTGGAAACCGTTTCAGTTTGTAATAGGCATTGCCTAAATCAAACAAAGCTTCCGGGACATCGGGTTTGATCTTTAACCCAGCTTGCAAAACACTAACAGCTTCCTGATACTTTTCCTGCTGAAAGTGCCCGCTTCCCAGAGCAAATAGAATCCCCGGTTCGTTGGGTTGAAGGGTTCTCGCCCGTTGCAAGGCATCAATGGCATTATTTACCTCCTGCGCTTGCAAAAACAAACTCCCCAGTAAAAACCAGGTTTGATAACTAGTGGGAGCCAGCTGAGTCGCCAATCGCGCTCTGGGCAATGCTAGATCGTATTGTTGGAATCGCGCTAGCTGAGCCGCATCTTGTGCCAGGTTCAAGCCCTGCTGCTCTAGCTCTTTTGACTCCATTTGTAGCGTATAGGGCACGAGTGCTTGCCCAGAGGCGGGGAGAGCAACGCTCCCTAAACCAAGGAAAACAAGAAGCGGGAATATCGAAAAACGTTTAGGCACGGTGCAGCCTCAAAGAAATAATGCGAAGAGAAGAAATGTTCAGCAACCTTACCAATAATTTAACTGACCGTAGCAGAAATCGAGAGCAAAGCCACACGTCAATTTGGGGATCGCTATAACGGATTGACGGGAAACACTAAACAAGGTTCAATCCGTCAGGAAGTTCAAACTCGCTAAAATAGGGAAACAATAAGCAACTTGCTGTAGATAAATACAGTTGAGTGTGACTCCTTGGTGCTAAAGCTGAATCCCATCGTCATTAAAAATACCCTCATTGAGCAGTCTGTTCATTCGTACTACCGGACTTAAAAACTACGCGAATGCAACTTCCACTAATAAGCAAAGTCAAGAACCCTTCTCGGTGGGTCATTGGGCTGATAGCGTCTAGCATCTTGGTAGTTGGCTCTACCACTTATTTCATCATGGGTCGGGCAACGCCCAAACTAGACATTGAGAGCCTGACCGTACCTGTTAAATCGCAAACCTTGAAAGTACGGATTATCGCTAGCGGTACCGTCGTGCCCGTTCAAAGCGTCAATCTCAGCCCTCCAACATCTGGGCGTTTGGCAAAGTTATACGTCGAGCAGGGAGATAGAGTCCAGCAAGGGCAAAAAATCGCCCAAATGGAGAATTCCCAGCTTCAGGCTCAATTTTTTCAAGCCAAAGCCAATCTGGAGCAAGCTCAAGCCAAACTGCAACAAGCACAAGCGGGGAGCCGTCCCGAAGAAATCAATCAGGCAAAAGCCCGTCTAGAGCAAGCGAAAGCTCGTTTAGCTGCGGCGCGGGTGGGTCGTCCCGAAGAAATTGCCCAATTCAAAGCTCGTCTGGAGCAAGCCGAAGCGAATCTAGCATCGGTACAAATTGGTCGTCCTGAAGAAATTGCCCAGACCGAAGCTCAAATCTCTGCCGCCGAAGCGCGGGTAGAATTGGCACAAAAACGAGCCAATCGCAATCAACAGCTCGCTTCTCAAGGAGCCATTTCTAAAGACCAGTTGGATGAGGTACTGACAGAGTACCGCAATGCCAGCGCCAACCTGAGAGAAGCCCAACGACGGTTGGAGCAACTCAAAAACCGTACCAGCCAAGAAATTCAACAGCGTCAAGCGGCGGTAGCAGAAGCGCGATCTGCCTTGCAGCAAAGTCAAAAGGGCGGTCGCAGCGAGGAAATTTCCCAGCGCGAAGCGGATGTTGCAGAAGCTCAGGCTGCCCTGCGACAGTTAGAAAATGGGACGCGCCGAGAGGAGATTGCTGGGTTAAAAGCAGCCGCTGACGCTGCCAGAGCTTCGATGCAGGCGGTGCAAGTCCAGCTCTCTGACACGGTAATCATCGCTCCCTTTTCGGGGATTGTGACGCAGAAATACGCCACAGAAGGCGCTTTCGTCACTCCCACAACTTCTGCTTCGACTACGGCTTCCGCCACTTCAACTTCGATTGTTGCCATTGCCAGAGATTTAGAAATTCTGGCGAAAGTCCCAGAAGTTGATGTTGGGCAAATTACCCAAGGACAGCCGGTTGAGATTGTGGCAGATGCCTATCCCGACCAAGTGTTTAAAGGCAAGGTCAAGCTGATTGCGCCGGAAGCGGTGGTCGAGCAAAATGTCACGTCTTTTCAGGTGCGGGTCGCTCTGGAAACGGGTAAGGAACAACTGCGGTCGGGAATGAATGTTGACCTGACTTTTTTGGGTAAACCTGCGAATAATGCCTTGGTCGTTCCCACCGTGGCAATTGTCACCGAGAAAGGAAAGACGGGTGTATTAGTCCCTGATGAGGAGAACAAACCCCAGTTTAAAGCGGTGACGATTGGCCCATCGATTGAAAACCAAACGCAGATTTTAGATGGTATCAACGAAGGCGATCGCGTATTCATCGATTTGCCCAAAGATAGCAAACCCAAGCCAGAGGAATAAGGAGAGTTGGTAATGGGTAATAGCTAATTAGTCATTAGTCAGGTTTCTGATTACCCCTTCTCGATTACCAATTACCGATTACCGAATATGGATATTGTAGAAAGCGTCAAAATGGCTGCCACGACGCTGGTAGCAAACAAACTGCGTAGCAGTCTCACCATGCTCGGCATTATGATTGGCAATGCCTCGGTGATTGCGATGGTGGGAATTGGACAAGGAGCGCAAAGGCTAGCGTCGGAGCAGTTTGAGTCGTTGGGGCCAAACGTGCTGTTTGTGGTTCCTGGTTCCCAGAAAACTCGGAATACGACCTTTGAGGTGCCGAAAACGCTAGTTCTTGAAGATGCCAGAGCGATCGCATCTCAGGTTCCTTCCATCCAAGATGTCGCTCCCCAGATCAATTCCAGACAATTAGTTACCTACCGCAGCAAAAACACCACTACCTTGGTTCTCGGGACAACGCCAGAGTATCTCTCAGCGAGAAGTTTTGATGTGGATCGAGGACGATTTATTACCGATCTCGATATTAAGCGGAGTAATCAAATTGTCATCCTGGGGTCAGAATTAGCAGATAAATTATTTGACAATCAAGATCCGATTGGGCAACAACTGCGGATTAAAAATATCAGCTTTCAAATTGTTGGCGTGATGAAACCCAAAGGTTCGGCGCTGGGAGACAATCCGGATGAAGCGGCTTATTTACCCATCACCACCCTAGCGAATCGGATCGTGGGAAATACGTCTCCCTATGGTCTTGAAGTGACAGCAATCTCTATCTCCGCCAAAGACGAAGCCAGCATTGGAGCCGCTCAATTTCAGGTGGCAAATCTGCTGCGGCTACGGCACAAAATCAACGGTGAAGATGACTTTACCGTTCGCAGTCAAAAAGACCTTTTGGGCATTGTAAACACGATTACTAGCGGCTTGACCTTCATGTTAGCTGCGATCGCTGCTATTTCCCTGTTTGTCGGAGGCATTGGCGTGATGAACATTATGCTCGTCTCCGTCACCGAACGCACCCAAGAAATCGGGCTTCGCAAGGCGATTGGCGCACGAGAGCAAGATATCCTGATTCAATTCATCATCGAAGCGGTAATTCTCTCAGCGGCGGGTGGCTTATTAGGGACTCTGATTGGCGTTGGCGGGATCTCGCTCGTCAGTGCCTTCACCCCTCTGAAAGCTGGCATTTCACCCGTGGCAATTGTTATTGCTGTCAGTGTCTCCGGCGGGATTGGGCTATTCTTTGGCGTCGTCCCGGCACGACGAGCCGCTAAACTTGACCCAATTGTGGCTTTGCGGAGTGCTTAAAATGCACGAACAATGTTCATGGTTCATCGTTCATAACTAAGGGCGTTTGAACAGCTAGCAATTCTTCAATCCTTCAATGAGCAATCAACAACTCACTCCTGAGTCCTCAGCCCTTAATCCTTCAAAAAAACCTGTCGTCATTCGTATAGAGGATGTCACCAAGGTTTACGGGATTGGCGATACAGAAGTTCGCGCCCTTGCTGGTGTGAGCTTAATTGTAGAGGAGGGCGAATATTGCGCGATTATGGGGGCGTCTGGATCGGGCAAATCCACTGCGATGAATATTATCGGTTGTCTCGACCGACCCACCGACGGACGATATTACTTAGATAACGTGGATGTATCGTCTCTAGAAGACGCTGACTTAGCGGGAATTCGCAATCGTAAAATTGGTTTTGTGTTTCAACAATTCCATCTTTTGCCACAACTAACAGCGTTAGAAAATGTCATGCTACCGATGGTTTATGCGGGTATTCCGAGTGCTGAAAGACGCCAACGTGCAACAGTTGCTCTAACTCGCGTTGGTTTAGAGCATCGGCTGAATAACAGACCGAATCAACTGTCTGGGGGACAACAGCAGCGGGTCGCGATCGCGCGTGCGATTGTCAACAAACCCGTCTTGCTGCTTGCTGATGAACCCACTGGCGCACTGGATTCCAAAACGACCGAAGAAGTGATGGACATCTTCACAGAACTGAATACCAGCGGCATCACTGTGGTCATGGTTACGCACGAACCCGAAGTTGCTCGTCTCACGAAACGCATCGTCTGGTTTCGGGATGGACAAGTGCTGCATTCCCATCTGACCCCAGGCGATATTGGAAAAGTCGCCGTTTCTTAATTTCAAAAAAGAGCGTTCAATCCCAAGAACGCTCTTCTTTTATGGCATTTCGGATCAAATCATGGGACGCACGGCTATAGGCCCCTGCGATCGCACAAGGAAATAATTTACAGGCTGGCAGTCTTACCAGTTTCAGCTTGAGAGGGAATTGGCTTCACGTCCGTATAGCCCATGTTGCTCACGATTGTCCGGAACATGGAAATTTGTCCCTCAAAGTCAAGACCTTCAATTTGACCCATCAGGTCGTTAACGGGGTTATTTGCTTGGTAGTCTGAGGGCACATCTACGACCGTATCACCCATACCCTGCGCCCAAGCATACCAAACCATTAACTGATTATTCTCTTTCAAAGCCCCATAAGCATGGGAATATTCTGTGTTTTCGCGATTGACAATTTCTCGCATAATTGCCAACTGGCGATCGTCATCCAAATCAAAAAATTCTCCTAACAGCTTCGGAGCCAGTTCTGGATCGGTTGCCGTTGGGGCAGCGGGAGTAATCGAATCTCCCATCTTTTCATAAACGTAATAAAACCATGCTAGTTTGTCATCCGTGTTCAACGCTTCAAAAGCCTCAACCACTTTTTGAGTTTCACTGGAAAGAGCTTGAGATTTTTGGTTTGTAGTCATAAATTTTATCC
>NZ_JACJOQ010000543.1:0-10767 GCF_014695635.1 Coleofasciculus sp. FACHB-712
GTGCCTTTACCAACCGGCTTTGTCGTGAAAAAAGGATCGAAGATTTGCGCCTGCACCGCCTCTGGCATACCAGAGCCATTATCAATAATTTGAATCACCACGTTAGCAGGATGAGGGATGAAAGGATGAATAGGTGAATCGGTTTCATGCTTTATCCTTCCTTCTTGCTCCTGTATTTTTTCACCTTTTATTCTTTCTGCTTCCTCCTTCAAAAAGGTGCGGATAGTAATCTGAGCGGGTGAAGTTTTAACGTCTGATGATGTTAGGGCAGTATCTGTGTCACTTGCGTGGTGCAAATAACCAGCAGCTTCTCCCCTTTCCATCGGGTGGTTCGATCGCTCCCAGTTGTTTTGCTGCTCCAGCGCGTCAATCGCATTGCTAAGGACATTCATAAACACTTGATTGAGCTGACCAGCATAACACTCAACTAAGGGCAGATCGCCATAAGCCTTTACAACTTCAATCGTAGGAGTATTACCCTTTCCTTTGAGTCGATGTTGCAAGATTAACAGCGTGCTGTCTAAACCCTCATGGATATCCACCCGTTTCATCTCGGCTTGGTCAAGGCGAGAGAAATTCCGCAGAGACAGCACCAGTTGACGGATTCTGTCGGCTCCCACCTTCATTGACGACAGCATTTTAGGCAGATCATCAGCAATGAATTCCAAATCGATTGCTTCTGCGTGTTTGACAACCTCTCGATCGGGATGGGGATAACGCTCTTGGTATAAATGCAACAGATCGATCAAATCTTTTACGTACTCGCCAACGTGAATGAGATTGCCGTAAATAAAATTAACCGGATTGTTGACTTCGTGAGCCACACCTGCGACTAGCTGTCCCAAACTCGACATTTTTTCTGTCTGAATCAGCTGGGTTTGGGTTTGTTGTAATTCTTGGAGGGCACAAGCGAGTTGTTCTGCTTGATGCTGGGTTTGAGCGAGTAATTCTGCTTGCTGTATTGCAACTCCCAGCTGAACAGCAGTCTGGGTGACGAACTCAATTTCCGAGACATCCCAATGTCTCTTTTGCGAGCATTGATGGATACAGAGCAATCCCCAAAGGATATCCCCTTTTAGCAGTGGCACCACGAGTTGAGCTTGGACTTGAAATTGCTCCAGCAGCTCGATATGGCAATCAGTTAAGCCTGCGTTGTAGATGTCATCAACTACTTGAATCCGACCCTGTTGATAAAGTACAGCATAGTTTTGGGAAAAGTGGCGGTCGTAAACTTTGGTTCCTAAAATCGGCTTTAAAGCTGGTAATACGTCTTCTGAGACAAATTCATCATCCAGCGAGCCAGAGGCGGAATATAAGCGAAATACTGCCACTCGGTCAGCCCCTAGCAGTTGTCGGACTTCAGTGGTCGTTGCTTTGAAGATTGTATTTAGATCGAGGGATTCTCGAATCTTCGTAATTACTCCAAACAATGCTTGCTGTTGTTCGGCAGCTTGTTCTAACTGTTGTGCTTGAGCGGTAGCAGTCGCAGCGGCACTACGGCTTTGTTCGTAGAGTTCGGCTTGCTGAATTGCGATCGCGGCTTCATTTGCCAGCTGTTGCAGCAAATCAATTTCAGCAGTCTTCCATTCCCTAGGAGCTTGGCACTCATGGGCAATTAGTAGCCCCCATAGCTGTTCCCCCATGTTAATTGGGACAACTAAGTTGGCTTGAACCTGAATTTTCAGTAAAAACTCTATATGACAGGGATGCAAATCTGACTCAGCTACGTTATGAACTGCTCGAATCCTTCCTTGCTGGTAAGCAGAGGCGTACTCCTGAGGAAAGCATTCATCTTCGTATATCTCTCCCAGAATTGAGTTCCATCTGCCTGTCACTGCTTCTACAACCACCTCCCCTTGCCAACTTCTGGTGAACTGGTAAATTACCACTCGGTCTGTGCTTAGCAGTTTCCTGACTTCCTGCACAATGCTTTGTAGGATCTTCTCTAAATCCAGAGTGCTGCGAATTTGGTCTGTGACTTGCTTGAGGACTTTGGCAAACTCTAAGGACTGTTCTAGCTGGACAGTTCGCTCTTGAATTTGATGCTCCAGGTTGCTATTGAGAGACTGCACCTGTGTGTACAGGAGATACTGCTCAATCGCCATTGAGAAGTGATGACCCAAGGCTTGAGCGAGTTCAATTTCTCCCGGCGTCCACGCTTGTGCTTGACCTCGTTTCAGTTCCCTCCATGCCTCAAAGGAATTACGAGGTTGCAGTTGTCTCCGATCCGGGTCGAAATTTCCAGCCCACAAAGTTTCCGTATCAATTTCATTACGAAAAATGCACAAGTATCCCAGAAACTGCTGACGATACTGGAGGGGGACAATCAGGATGCCCCGAATTCGAGTCGTGCGGAACGCTGGCGCGATGACTCGCAGATGAGGTTCTTTATAGAGATCCGTCACTGCCTTGATGGGATTGCAGGCAGTGTCTTGTAATTTTAAATATTCCTGCCAAACGGGATGCTCTTCAAGCGGACGATCTTTCCCGATGGCTCCTAGCATCGGTTGATCGCCGCAGGCAAATAGGATTGCTTGACTTGGATTTTCTGCCGCTATGTAAATTCTGCCCCCACAACCTTTAAAGGCTGCAACCGTTTCCGTAAGGGCTTCAGAAAGCTGAATCGTTGGTAGTGCATGGAGCAGGGTGGCGACTCGGTTAATCCGCGCTTCCCGCGTTGCTTGGGCGCAGGCGAGTTCGAGTAAGGTAGATTGAGCGATCGCAATTGAAACTTGATCTGCCACTAACTGGACGATTTGCAGTTCTTGTTCCGAAACCGAACGCGATTCAGCGTGATGAGAGACTAATAAACCCCATAGTTCCGGCTGGGTCTCCTGCGTGCGGGCATCATGATATAGAATCGGCACCACGAGGGAAGATGTGACTCCCATTGCCGTGAGATATTCAATATGGCAGGAATCTACTGGGCGATAGCGAACATCTTCCGCCTTCAAAGCAGTACCTGTCTGGGCGCAATCCAAGGAACTCAGACCAATCAACCCTGAGGAAACATCGACAATTGAGCGCTGGCGAGCTTTCAGAAACATCTCGCGGGCGTGGGGAGGAATGTCATCAGCCGGAAAATTTAGCCCTATCAAAGATGGCAGGCGATTGTTATCAATTGCCTCGGCAATCACTTCTCCACTGCCATCGGCATGAAACCGATAAATCATCACGCGGTCGGTTTCAAGCAATGAGCGAATTTCAGCGACTGTCGATGTCAAAATTTCTGGCAATTCTAGCGATCGCCGAATCCGATTGGTAATTCCGTGTAATAAGCTTGCTTGGTCTATTTCGTGCTGCATTGTTTGCGTATTATCACTTAAGCTCATTCCCTCTATCCACCACTTTTATAAATTCAGGCATGAATGTTTTTGTATATTTCTATTCTGTAACTGAAAAGTCATACTGGGTATTCGTAAAACTATTGATCTTATAAAAGTTTTAAAATTATTGTTAACTTTAATATTTTCAAGGAAAAATAACTCAAAAATGTTGACAGTTTATATAAGACATGCTATGAAAAGCTAAAAATATTTTCCCTAAAAAAATCGCTAATTCAGATTAGCTAAATATATAAATTCACAAAGGAGTAACGCTACTTTTTTCCTAACCGTTGCCGGATTTCTTGACGGACACTCATCAGGATTTTTCCCAAATGATTTTGTCCAGTTTTTTCTACACCGCAACCCCAGTAATAATCGGTGGGAGAATCCTCCACGATCGGACAATCGCCGGTAGAAAGCAGAATGGATTGAATCTCTAGGTGAGTTAGAAACTTGATTAGCACGGCTTCGCGCATAATTTGGATTTTCACTTGTTCCCAGTCCGGACGGATGCAGCGGGTGCGATCGCGTCCCAGTGTCGCGGCTTCGATTGGCGTCTTCGCGCTAGCGATCGCTAGGATTAACGCTTCATCCTCGGTGCCAACAAATTTTTGCGCTTGATAATAATGCTCCACCGTCATCCAATCTTGACCCAGCAGATAAATGTTATGAGGAGAAAAGTTGGAAAAACATCCGTAGGGATCTTCAAATTTATAAAAGTAAATCGTCATGTCGAAACTATAAAAGTGCTTGTCCCAGTTCTACCATGCTTGTTGCTGCAAGGGATGCAGTCGAGTAGGCGACTTTCAGCCGCTCGAGTATTCAGCATTATCAAAGTTGAGGATGGTAAGTACCTGTTGCCAACATCCCAACCCAGCTTTGGGTCTGTCTCCCCAATATGGTTCGGTGAAAATTATTGTTTGTTGGGTGGAGAAACGAAATCCAACAAATGCGAACTTTGGTATTTTTCGCCCTAACCAAACCGTATTCAGTGTTTCCCTGGGGCTGGTTGCCTGGTTACAGAACTTTCAGAAAACCTTATCGCTCAACCATTATAGGGGCACAGCATTGCCGTGCCCCTACTTTTTAAATCAACAATCGTGCCCCTACTCCTGGGAGTAAAAACTCTATCCTCTTTTCAGGGAACGGGAGTGTTAAAACTGGTTACTGTTTCCCTAAAGCCTTTAATCCCTGATCAATCTGGTCAGCTTGCTGAGTTTGACCTTGCTCTTTAAACAAGTCTCTGGCTTTTTTCATCGCTTCGATTGACTCAGACTTCTTACCTTGTTGATTTAGAGCTACCCCTAGACCAAAGTAAGCAGGTGCTGCTTTCGGAGCAATTTCGGTGGTCTTTTTGAGAGCTGCTACTCCCTCATTTAACTTTCCTTGTTTGACCAAGGCAACCCCTAAGAAATAGTGTGCATCTGCACTTTTCGGGTCAATTTCAATTGCCTTCTTGAAAGCCTCAGTCGCTTCGGGTAATTTACTGTCACCTTGGGCACCTAAAGCAACTCCCAAATCATTGTAAGATCTGGCGTTTTTCGGGTCAATTTCAATTGACTTTTTGAAGTTGGCAGCCGCTTCAGGTAATTTGCCTTGATTGACCTGAATAAATCCTAAGTCATTATAGGATTTGGCATTTTTCGGATCAATTTCAATTGCCTTTTTAAAAGTAGCAGATGCTTCTTCCAGTTTCTTTTCTTGAACCTGAACAAATCCTAATTTATGATATAGCTCTATATTTTTAGGACTATTTGCAATTGCCTTTTGAAAAGCATCACTGGCTTCAGGAAATTTCTTTTGGTTGACCAGAATAGTTCCTAACTTATTGTAACTTTCTGCATCCTTGGGATTAATCTCAACGGCTTTGTTGTAGTCAGCGATCGCTTCGTTTAATTTGCCTTGTTGAGCTAGAGTATTCCCTGAGTCAACATACTTTTTAGCGTCAGCCTCTGATTTTTGACAACCTAGCGTCAGGAAGCTTAAGCATCCCGCTGCTAAAATCATCAGCCCGAACCTGGATAACTTTGCAGTCCTAGAAGACATAACCTAGCAAGTTTCTGGATGAAAGCCCCAATATAACACATGAGGAAATTGCACCACTGACGATTTAAAAGGGGGTTGCACTCTCAAAAATTTAATTTTGTAGAGTGAGGAATACCTACCAAATCTTATCTGGGTGGGCTTTTGCCCACCCAAAAGAAGTCAACCCTTACTAACTAAATGCTCAATCGTTTTACCCACCCATTCCCGGTATCATGCTCTTACTGAGGCGTTTGATAGCACTCTCTGCCACTTCAGAGTAACGACTCTCTCCGCACAGAATCTTGCCCATGCGCTCAGTGGCACCAGGGCGCTTAACACCGACTCGATAAGCAATCCCAGGAACTCTGTAAAACACTCCTGCTAAGCGTTGTGCCCACTGCATATCCGATCCCCATTCTTCGGCGATCGTGCTGGTATATCTTTCCAGAGCATTGCCATCCCCGGAGAGTGATTTGTCAATCGCTTCCGCTGCCTTCAAGCCGCTAAACATTGAGGGACGAATTCCCTCAGCAGTAAACGGATCGACGACACAGGCGGCTTCTCCGGCTAAAACTGCATTTTGCGTATGCAGCCTTTGATTGCCATCCCATAGAGAAAGGGGATGACCATATTGCTTGCTCTGATTGACCTCTACGCCGAAAGATTTGGCGTACTCAGCCAAAATTTTCTTAAAGTCTTGGGGTTCACCGCCGATGAACGTGCCAACGCCGATAGAATATCCGTCTGCTTTAGGAAAGTTCCAAATATAGCCATTTTTGACCATCCCAAATTCAAAATGAATCTTTTGTTGGTTGGTATTTTGGGCGGGTATTTCTGCTTCTAAGGCTCCAGCCAGACGCCGTTTGCGCTCTTTAAAGTCTAACCACTTAGCCATTGGCCCTTTGGCTCCGTCTGCGGCAATCAGATAGCGACCTTCAACGGGTCCATTGGCAGTGTTGACTTGCCAGCGATCGCTCTTAAACTCAATCCCCGTTACTTCAGTGTTGTCTCGCAGTTCTGCGCCTTGTTGCTGCGCCTGCTGCATCAGGAAGTTGTCGAAAACGTCTCGCCTTACCATCCAAATCGGTTGTCCTGTTTCCAGCCCTACTTCCACTGGATCGCCCATTTTCCAGGTGTAGCGGAGTGATTTGAGTTTTAAGGAAATCGCTGGAGAAAAATCAAAATCAAACCACTCTTGTATCGCTGGTGATACTCCACCCCCACACGGTTTGTAACGCGGCATTGCGTCTTTTTCTAAGACTAAAACCGAACGTCCTCCCTTAGCTAGATGATAAGCTGCGGTTCCACCTGCTGGGCCAGCACCGACAATAATGCAGTCAAACATCGTGTTAATTTTTGCTTCTGAACACACTTGCAATTTAAGCTTGTTAAGCGAAGAATTTACATCCTCACGCTTGACACTCACTGGTAATTAAGCTTAATTGCTTTCCCTACCAGCTAGCTATTTGCGTAATTATGCTTATCTCGGTAAAACGTATACAATTTCAGGCTTTCAGGATTTTTAAGATAAATATTATTCGCCTTGATTTAGATTTTCTCTTGACTTCTAGAAGACAAACCGTGTTTTCCAGTACGTAGTCGTTCAGCTTTTTCTTCCAGACAACTAGAGAGCGCGATCGCGATATTTATTCAATTCATCAATTTTACTGAGTGCAAAGTTTATATAAAGCTTATAGGATAGGTTCATGAAAGTTTTATAAAGTCGCTGACCGACTATTTGGTGTTTCTACTATTTTCATAAGGGGAAAAGCGATGTTCTGGGAATTACGCATCCAATACGCCAACGGCAACGAGAAAGTTTTACGCACCTGCAAAAATCGAGAAACAGCCCTGCGGTACATCGATGCGATCTACTCCCAGGGCTATCCTATGCACGTTGCTTTCCTGGTTCGCCCTGCTTTAGATGGACAAGCGCTTCAACCTGCCTAGTATCCGTTTTTAGCCTTTTGTCCTGAGTCCTTAGCTCTAGCGCGATCGCTTTTGACGAGCGACCCATGACGAGTGACTAATGACTTTAAACGGTCGTGATATCTTTTTCTTTCTCGGCTAACAGCTCATCAACCTTGGCAACGTACTTGTCAGTTAGCTTTTGAATTTTTTCCTGCAAGTCTCGCGCTTCATCCTCAGAGATTTCACTATTTTTTTCTTGCTTGCGAATTGAGTCTACGGCGTCGCGGCGGATATTGCGAACAGAAACTCTTCCTTCTTCAGCATACTTGGCAGCGATTTTTGCCAGTTCTTTACGACGCTCGGTCGTTAGGGGTGGAATATTCAATCGAATGACTGAGCCATCATTGCTCGGAGTTAAACCGACATCTGATAAAGAAATCGCTTTTTCGATCAGATTCATGCTGCCGCGGTCAAACGGCTGAATGGTAATCGTACTAGAATCTGGTGTATTAATACTTGCCAGAGATTTTAGAGGGGTTGGGGAACCATAGTATTCCACCGACACCCGGTCAAGGAGAGAGGCGTTTGCCCGTCCCGTCCGAATCGTATTAAAAGACCGTTGAGTTGCCTCAATTGTCTTTTGCATATGATTTTCAACATCAGCTAATTTCACAAGATCCTCCTACAATTGTTCCCACCGCTTCTCCCGTAACGGCGCGGTGGATATTGCCCCGCACCGAGAGGTCGAACACAACGATGGGGATGTTGTTGTCTTTGCACAGGGCGATCGCGGTACTATCCATCACCCGCAGATCGTGAGTGAGGACGTGTCCGTAGGTCAGGCTCTGATAGCGACGCGCCCCTGGGTTGAGATGGGGATCTGAATCATAGATCCCGTCTACTTTGGTTGCTTTAAAAATTACATTCGCATCAATTTCCGCCGCTCGCAAGGCAGCGGTCGTATCAGTGGTGAAGAAGGGGTTTCCCGATCCAGCCCCAAAAATTACGACCCGTCCTTTTTCTAAGTGGCGAATGGCGCGACGCCGGATGTAAGGCTCCGCTACTTCCTGCATGGCGATCGCTGTTTGGACTCGTGTCGGTACTCCGATTTGCTCCAAGGAGTCTTGCAAGGTCATCGCATTCATCACCGTTGCAATCATCCCGATGTAGTCGGCTGTCGCCCGATCCATGCCAGCCGAAGCTGCCTTGACACCGCGAAAGATATTGCCGCCACCGACGACAATTGCCATCTGAATGCCACTTGCCACGACATCTGCGACTTCCTGCGCGATTTCCTGAACCACCATTGGATCGATTCCATAGCCCAGGTTGCCCATTAAAGCTTCACCGCTCAGCTTTAGTAAAACCCGCCGATAAGTTATCCCCATGCCCAGACTATTGTCTCACTCAAAATACCTCCACCATAAGATAACAGTAGAGGAGTAAGTTTTGTGATATTATCCGCAAATTCAGTTACTAAAGTGTGGAGAGCCTTGAGACTACGTGTTAAGGACGCCAGTTTATCGGGGTGCCTACCGCCTCAGTTGAGGCGGTTGTAATCGCCGTTTTTCCTTGCAGTAAAGAAGCGATCGCATCCCGTAAATAATGCACCTTCACCGCTGCTGGATCTTGGGAATTATCATCAATTCGTCCCCTGTAGCGGAGTATCCCAGAATTATCTAATAAGAAAACCTCTGGCGTTGTCTGTCCCCCAAAGCAACGAGCGACATCCTGTGTGGTATCTCTCAGATAAGGAAAATTTAGACCGTGAGTTGCTACCAAATTTTGCATATTCTCGAAGCTGTCTTCAGGCGACTGAACCGCATCATTGGCGTTGATGCCAATCAGGGTAAATCCCTGGCTTTGGAACTCGCTTTGAATCTGGATTAGCCGACCCATATAGGACTGCACGTATGGGCAATGATTGCACATAAAAACAACGCCCACAGCTCGATACTTTTCTAAATACCGAGCCAGGTGGTGGACTTGATTATCGATTCCCGGTAATTCAAAATCTGGAGCATAACTACCAATAGGAGTGCCGGTCTTTTCCATTACACTCATTTACTTATCCCTGGGTAATTACAACAAAGTACGAGGGGGCTACAGTCGTAAAGAACAAAGCAATTACGGTCTCTATTTGCCTTGGGAGAACGCCTGATAACCGATTAGTTTGTAGACTAATTTTGCAGCAGTAAATTCTGATACTACGGAATCTACAATCGGTGCCAATTCCATAACATCACAACCAATCACTTCGTGATTTTGAAACACTTGCCGCAAAAAAGAGAGTAGGGAGTACCAATTTAATCCACCGGGTTCTGGGGTGCCGACACCAGGTATCAGGGTGGGGTCAATCCCGTCGAGGTCAATGGTGAGGAAAACGCGTCTGGTGGGGATACTTGCGATCGCCCTTTCCATCCAATCCGGTTGCGTCGCAATTTCTCGCGCCCGGAACACCGTCAAATTCTTCTCTTTGATCAAGTCAGCTTCTTCTTTGCAAATGGCGCGGATGCCGATTTGTACAGTTGGCAATCCCATTTCCACAATCCGCCGCATCACGCAAGCATGGTTGTGAATCGAGCCTTCGTACTCATAGCGCAAATCGCCGTGAGCATCTATTTGCACGACCGTAAAGGGTTCATCGGGGTAAGCTTTTTGGTATGCCTCTACAAGACCAGTTGTAATGCTGTGTTCGCCACCCAGACCAATAACAAACTTGCCGTCAGCTATCATCTGAGATACCGTTTCGCGGGTAACTTGCAGCATTTCCTCAGATGAAACTGAACGACCGTTGCGGGTGTCTGCAATCGATTCAGCTGTATAAATTCCAATGTCTTTGCCAGTTTCCCAATCTAGCTCCTCATCATAATATTCCACCTGCCCAGAGGCTTCTAGAATCGCATCTGGCCCATTTTCGCAGCCATTTCGATACGTTGTCGTCGCCTCATAAGGAATCGGCAAAATCACCACTCGCGCGGCATCGTAGGTAGAAGCTAAATCGGAACCAAGGAATGGCAGAACAGAAGTAGGAGTTTGCACCGTAGTCATCACCAACTAAATTTCATGAGGGAGTCACCAATCTAGATACTGACATACTCCCCGCTTTGAGTGCTACGCACAGATGAAAAACTAAGGTTTTGAAATTGGAACTTGAAAATTGGAATTCTCCGTGTCACTTTCCGCTTCTTGTGAGAGTCTTCACCTGTGTACCAGGCTTATCTACACTTGGCATCAGAGTTTTTACGGGATTTTCGATTCAGTTGCTCAAAATTATTGGAATTAGTGTTTTCCAGAGTTGAAGAATTGTAAAATTAGGAAAGCATAAGTCTACCCGTGGCGTTGAGAGCGCATTCAAGGTGCGACGGGATAGAAATCAAAGAGATGCGATCGCTATCTATCCCATGACTCCATCTTCCTCCACCACTCCAACTGCACCTACGGCTGCCCATATCGTCACGAAAACTTGGACTTGGCAAGGTTTTCCCATCTGCTACCAGACTCA
>NZ_JACJOQ010000544.1:0-4195 GCF_014695635.1 Coleofasciculus sp. FACHB-712
ACAGAAGCCGCACCCGTTGTCAATAACAGCTGCTGTAACGGCAGATCGTTGTTTAGAGTCTTGACATCATCGACGCGAACAATTTCTTGGCGCAGGATTTTCTCAGTAAATGCGCCAAAGGCTTCATCCGGGAAAAAACCCACCCAACTACGAAGATCGGTCTTTTTGGCTTCCTTTACCGCTTCCCAGCTAACAGGCTCCATGTCAGGACGGTACCAGGAAAAGATGCACGTATCTAGGTGCAACCGATGATAGATTTCATGAACAGCCGTCTCTAGAATGGTATCTAGTTCTAAAGAGTTACGGATCTGGCTAGCTAAATGATTGAAAAGTTCTTCTTGAGCCGCCAGTTCTCGGAACCGGGCTTCCGATAGCCGCAACGCTTCCTCAGCGGCTTTGCGATCGGTGATGTCGGAGCAGATTGCTAAATACTGGAAAGGATTTCCTCGCTCGTCCAGAACAGGAACGATGGCAGTATCAACCCAGTAATAAGTTTCATCTTTAGCTCTGTTCTTAATTTGACCTCTCCAAACCTTGCCGCTAGAAATTGTTGACCAAAGCTTGCTAAAAAATTCTTGTGGATGATAAACAGAATTAAGAATTCGATGGTCTTGTCCTATCAGTTCTTTTGGGGAATATTTGGATATTTCACAAAATTTATCGTTGACATAGTTAATCATTCCTCTTCGATCGGTAATAGCAACAATCGCCGCCTGATCTAAGGCAAATTTGACGTCAGACAAATCTTTGAGCGATTTTTGGAGTGCTTCCTCTGCCTGCTTGCGTTTAATCCCTATGGCAATTTCATCGGCGGCAAATTCTAGCGCCTTGAAAATAGATTCGCTCAAGGTATGGCGGGTAAACATGGCAATCACCCCTACGAGCTGACCTTCGATTGTTAAGGGATAGCCAGCAAAAGCAACCATTCCCTCTCGCTTCGCCCAATCTTTATCGCTAACACGAGGATCGTCGAGGACAGAATTCGTTAAGTGTGGTTTTCGCTCTTGAGCAATCAGACCAATTTTGAATTGTCCGACTTTCACGCGGCGATGGTTCCCGTTTAGGTGAGTGTATATCCCTGCACTAGCTTGCAGCTCCAGTACGTTCTCCTCAACATTGAGCATCCAAATGCGGGCGAATGCTGCATCTAGGTGTTTAACCACAGCCAAGACGCAGCGTTGCAGGATACCTTGTAAAGTGTCGCTTTGGGTGAGGGCAGATCCAATATCAGCACGAAATGCGGCTAGTCTGGCTCGCTCTGCCAGGGCTTTTTCAGCAGCTTTCCGCTCAGTGATGTCGTGGAAGTAGACAGAAAGCCCCTCTTCACTGGGGTAGGCACGGACTTCAACCCAGATATCGAGAGCTGGGTAAAATTCTTCAAACGTGATAGAGACTTGTTCAGCAACACTCTGGTGATATTGATTGTAAAAATTTGAACCAATTGCAGCGGGAAACCGATCCCAAATATTATTGCCCAGAAGTTCTGACCGGGTTCTCTGTAAAAGTAGCTCTGCTTGCTTGTTGATATAGGTGAACTGCCACTGATGGTTGAGGGCATAAAAGGCATCCGTGATGCTTTCAAGAACCTTGAAGACTCGCCGGTTTGATGAGTGTAATGCCTCTTCTGTTTGCTTGCGATCGCTAATATCAAAGATTGCCCCGTCTAGACACAGAAGCTCTCCGGTGGAATTGAATATGCTCTGACCTTTCTCGTAGACCCATCGGATACTTCCATCGGCTCGAATGATTCGGTACTCAATGATAAAAGGCTGTTTTTTCTGCACAGCCTCCTGGATAAGCCTGTCCACTATCGCGGTATCTTCAGGATGAATAATACTGGCAAAACTGCGAACTTGATTGTGAATAAAGTCTCCAGGCGGATAACCAGAAATTTCTGCGATCGCATCGCTGATAAACTCCATCTTCCAGTCGTCATCGCAGCTACACCGATAGATGGCACCTGGAATATTAGCAACCAAAGCTCTGAATTGCTGCTCGCTTTCCTGCCGTGCTGTTTCGGCGTGTATGCGATCGCTAATGTCACGGGCAACCGCATAGATTAAACCTTCTGGAGCAAAGGGGACGCACGTCCACTCCAGCCATTTATAGGAACCGTCTTTACAGCCGTAGCGGTTTATAAAGGAGCTAACCATGACTCCGCTAGCAAGTTTCCTTGCCTCAGCAATGCTGGTTGCTCGATCTTCAGAATGAATAAAATTCAACAATGGCTTTGCTAAAATTTCTTCGCCAGTGTAGCCAAGTGTTGTTTCAAAAGCTGGGTTTATCTGCTTAAAATAGCCGTCAAACCCGACGACACAAAGCATATCGAATGAAAGGTTGAAGAAGCGATGAAGCTGTGCTTGGGTTTGCTTCAGTTCCTGGGTGTAGGTGCCGACGCTGCGGATTAGCTGGTTGAGGGAGGTTGTCAGGCGTCCAACTTCATCCTCGGTGATTACGGGTGCCTGGAGAGTAAAATTTGCTTGTTCGGTAACTTGCTGAGCAATTTGAGTTGCAGTTTCCAGAGGATGCGCGATCGCTCGACTGGAATAGCGGGCGATTATCGCGGCGATCGCAATTGACAGCAACATACTGGTAACAATTATCTGGATTCGCAGTTTCTCTACCTGCTGTAAAGCGATCGCTGTTTCTTCCTCATCGTGATTAGCAACCTCAATCAATTTTGTTAAATCATCTGAGAGACTATCAAACTTAAGCGCCTCCTGAGTATTGGTAAAATTCAGCAAGGAATTTTGGATTATTAGAACTGTTTCAGGCTGCAACCCACCATCTTTATCAATTTTCTTTAAGATTACATTTAGGTTTTGGCTATAAACTTCTACAGTTCCGTCGTAAGTTTTCAACCAATTTTCGACTTCTGCAATCTCTTGAGCTGAATGCTTGAATAATTGAGATTCATTACCAAATAATTTTACTTGTGAATAAAGTTTTTCAACCTTTTCAATTTTCTCTACTAAGCGCAAAACTTCGCTGTGAAACTCTTTTGGTTTTCTTAACTGATAAATTAACTGTTGCTGCTGGTTTCTTGCTTCTAGTACAGCAATTTTCAAACTACTCAAAAGATAAGCTTCTTGCTGTGCATATTTGAGTTGCTGGGACATCTGTCGCTGGTAATATTCGCCAACGAGCAGCCCTGCACTCGCCCCCAAAGTTGCTATTCCAATGGCAACTGCATATCCATAACCAATTTTCTGCCGGATACTTAAGCGACGGATTAGCTGTTTTAGCCAATTATTCGGAGGTCTTTTAGAATGGTTTTCCGGAACAAATACAGGATCTAATTTTATTTCCTCTTCAGACACTTTTGGCTTGAAAGACTGCATCAACAGAAAACCTCCGTAACTACCATTAATTTAGGCAATTCGTAAAATACTCATTTTTGCCTGAGAAGCTTCGTTTATTTATAAAAAGTTAGTAATATAAAGTTTTGATGAAGCGAATTAACGATGTATACCTACGCACAAATAAAGTTAACAGATAGGGTGATACTGATAATGACAAGTATGAATATTTAAAATCATCAAACTAAAAGGGTCTAATTGGAATCAGCAAAATAGCTGAATCTTAATATTTATCAAAAACCTATTGTGCGATCTCAGGAAAATTACGACATAGAAGCGTGCAGGACGTTGCTAGAGAGCTTGGCGATCCGATAAGCTTTTGCAAAATGCCTCTGAACTGAGTGCGCTGCACCCAGACCTGTCAATGACTAATACTCCTTCACTGATAAGCCAAGATGCTGGGACGACAGGAGCGATCGCTTCTACCGACACATCCATTTGGCCTAACCTGCTACAACAGCTACTCGATCGGCAATCCCTGCCTCATGACCAAGCCGCCTCTCTCATGCAGGCATGGTTAAACGAGGAAATTCCACCAGTGCTATCGGGGGCAATTTTAGCCGCCCTGCAAGCAAAGGGGGTTTCGGCAGACGAACTCGCTGGGATGGCTCAGGTGTTGCAGTCTCAATCCTCCCCACTCAGCCCACTCGCCGAGAAGGCGAAGCGCCCACAGTCCCCCATCCTCACTCCAGTCATTGACACCTGTGGAACTGGTGGAGATGGGGCATCAACCTTTAATATCTCTACCGCTGTTGCCTTTGTAGCCGCTGCTGCTGGCGTCTCAGTTGCCAAACATGGCAATCGCTCGGCTTCGAGCAAAGTTGGATCGGCGGATG
>NZ_JACJOQ010000545.1:0-37591 GCF_014695635.1 Coleofasciculus sp. FACHB-712
GCCCTCAGCATAATACGGTTACGTTGGAGTGCAACACTTCTTATGGCGGTAAATGACAGCACAATTAAGCTCGATCAGTTTTTAAAGTGGGTAGGGATGGCGCAGACGGGTGGGCAAGCTAAGCTTTTGATTCAACAGGGTTTTGTTCTAGTTAACGGCACCCTGGAAACCAGGCGAGGACGACAGTTAGTCTCTGGCGATCGCGTAACGGTGGGGAAACGAACTGTTGAGGTTGAGTTGAACAATGTTGAGTCCTAGGAATTTAGAAATTTGTTCCTTTTAACAGATGTCGTCGAATTGCGTTGACATAAGCAAAGACTGGGAATTGATAATACTCAACAACAACATCTACGACAAAAGCAAGATGAGCTAAAAAGGTTAACCCAATCCAAAGAGTAGGCACCCAAGATAAGGGAGTACCGGGTATTGGGGGAAAAAAGTAGGTAGACAAGGCAACAAGGGTAGTCGGTAATAAGACTAAGGCAACTGCTGCTAACCCAACACCCCAACCCAACTCATTCCCCTTACGATGGGCACCTTGCCAAGTTCGACCATTCCAGCGCCAAGTTATTGGTGATGCGCTATCTGCCATTTTTACAGATTGTTGAATCGGATCGGCAGTGAAAATATGATTGCAAAAGTTACAAGCCCATGCCTCCATTAACGGCATTGCTGCAATCTCACCGTGCCGACAAACTGGACAAGTGTAAACGCCGTCTAACCTAAAATTGTTGTCTGGATTTATTGAATGAAACATCCGCTTAACAAGTATGAAAAATAATCAAGGCTTTCTTTGAATTATAATAACAACCAAATATTTGCGGTTTAATCGTTGGAGTGATTTGTGATTAAATCTGGACAATTTATATAAAAAACCAAGACTTAAAATTTTTAATATTTATGCAGAAAAAGATTGGTAGATAGATGAAAGTTTAATCTTATCGTTGTTGCTGAAACAGTGATTCAAGAAAGTTTGATGGGTTTACAGTGGCTAAAAATGCTGCGGTTAGTGGCTGATTTGATAGCTGGAGTGGTGAAGCTAGGCTAGCGATCGCTAGCTCTCCTCAAAAATTGCCCCTCGCTGCTTGAGATCGAGCTTCATCGCCTCAGAAAGCCCCAAAGCCCCCTCAAACAAAGCATTCTCCACATTTGCACCCTTGATATCGGCACGCTTAAGCTCAGCATCTTTTAGATTTGCGCCGCTCAAGTTAGCACCGCTTAAATCAGCATCGCTGAGATTGGCAGCCTTTAGGTAGGCATTCGTCAAGTTGGCATTGGGAAGGTATGCACTGGTTAAGTTTGCACCGCTAAGGTTGGCACTGGTTAAATTAGCACGGGGCATTTTAGTCCGCAAATCTGCTTGAGTAAGGTTCGCGTGCAACAGATGAGCATCGCGCAGATTCGCATTACAAAGGCAGGCATGGGAAAGATTAGCACCGCTTAAGTTGGCACGGCTTAAGTCGGCAAAGGTGAGATCGGCATTGCTGAGATTGGTATGATTAAGGTCAGCATTCCGGAGGTTGGCGCTGCGGAGGTTCACACCGCTCAAGTCGGCTTCTGCAAAATCCTCAGATGGATTGATGCCCAGCATCTTCGCGCCGCTGATGAAGTCATCTGCCTTGGCTGCTGCCAACAGTTCCCCTATGATTGTCAGATACTGCTGCTGGTAATCGCGAGCTGCCTGCAAGTCTCCGAGGGCGGTGTAAGCAAGTCGGAGATTTTTAAGCGCCTGACCTTCCCCTCGAAGGTCTTGTAATTCTTTGGCGATCGCTTTTGCCTGGTGAAAGCAGAGAATCGCTTTTATCGATTCTTCCAAAGAATGATAAGCCGCCCCTAAATTCGAGAGCGTTTGCATCTCACCTGGACGATCTTGGAGTTCCCGTACAATCGCTAATCGCTGTTGCTGGTACTCTATCGCTTTGGCATCCTCACCGAGAATGTAGTAAGCATTTCCCAGATTCGAGAGCGCATTTCCCTCACCGCGCCTGTCTTGGATGCGTTGAGCGATCGCTAAGTGCTGTTGATAGAATGCGATCGCTTGGGGTATATCTCCTAAAGCTTTATACGCAGCCCCCAAATTCCCTAAAGCCGCTCCCTCAACTCTACTATCCTCGCTGGTGGATCGACAGAGACTGAGTGCCTGTTGCCAAGACTGCATTGCCGCTTGTAGAGATGCGAGAACCTTGGTTTCTACATACGTCTGATATTGCTCAATTCCTTGTTTCAGCAGTCGGTTCGCTTCGTCGATCATCACCGCAATGCACAAATGAAGTTAAGCTTTTCAAGGCGCAAACTTTTCGTTTCCCTGCATCGTCTCCACTCCCTAATCCTCCCCTAAAACAGAGGCAAAAGGAATAATTTTTTCGGCTGGAGAGGAGCTTGCTCCCCTTCCCTGGTAGAAAAGGGGGCTGTTCTTGCTAGGTTGTCTGAGTCAACTAAGAACTGCTGATACCAGTTCGATCAGGCTTTTGAAGCCATTTTGTCCGCACAGGTTCCAGTCAAACAAGCTCGATCCAAAGTTACGCCAGTCAAGTTAACACTATCTAACTCAGCGCAAAGCAAATTTGCTCCAGTCAAATTTGCTCCGGCAAGATTTGCACCCCTTAAGTCTGCTTCTTCTAGATTCGCTTCACTCAGCAAAGCGCCCCGTAAATCCGCTTGGCTTAAGTCTGCACCTTGCAGATTGGCACCACTCAAGTTAGCACCCCGCAAGTCAGCGCTCCGCAAATCCACGCCTTGCAAGTTAACACTCATCAAGTTAGCACCGCTCAAGAAAGCACCGGCAAAAGATGCCTGGGTAAGCTTTGTGCCCATCAAGTTAGCGCCTCGCAAATTTGCACCGCGCAAGTCAGCACCGCATAAGTCAGCTTGCATCAAGTTAGCGCCCAGCAGGTTCGCCCGCAAGTCAGCACCTACAAGTTGCGCTTCGATTAAATTTGCACCATCAAGACGGGCGCGTTCCAAGTTGGAGCCACTAAAATTTGTGCCGACGAGGTTGGCACCGGCGAGATTGATACCTCGCAAATCTACTCCTGAAAAATCTTCGTCTTCTAAATCTGTACCTGGCAGTTGCTTGAGTTTGCCGGAGCGAATTGCTTCAATGTCCATTTGCTAATTGCTAATTGCTAATTGAAGGATTGTTAATGAGGAAAAAAGTTTTAAGTTGTAAAAGGCTTGCGGTTATCGCGTCTGAGTATGGCATTAAAAAGCTCTCTTTTCACTCAAAACTCATAACTCATCACTTTCATTACCCATTCCCCATTAATGAAGGTTGCACTGCTGTACCGGCATAGAGATTTGCATCCAAGAGCCACATTCCCGCTGTCACTTTGCTTGGCGTGACAGGTAGAGTCAAACCCTGTTGCATACCCATAACGAGGAGTGATAGCGTTTCAACCAATTTAGGGTCGAAGCGATCGCCCTGTTGTTGCCGACACTCTTCTAAAGCTTTGGATAAATTCTCTTCGCTGTCGGGATTGGCATTTCTTGCTTGCGCCAGTCGCCACTGAAAGTCTGAGACTAATTCCAAAATTCTCGATTCCAAGGGAATTTCATCACCCGCTAACCCGGCTGGCTCACCCGTCCCGTTCCACCACTCGGTTTGGTGAGTGACGATTTGGGCAACTGCCCGCAGTTGTGACATTCTTCTCAATACTTGCGCTCCTGGGACCAACGGACAAGTCAGCGCACAACTCGGTGCCTCCTCGTCGTAGCGACTCGACTTAGCCGCAGCCAATACACTTTCCGCCCCCTGCAACGGATCGATGCGGTGCAGCAACCCGGCAAGGCGCAGGCGTTTCATCTGCCAAGCGGGTAAATCGAGCATTTGCCCGATCATTTCGGAGAACGCTACCACTTCTGCTGCTGCCATTGGGTTAGTGACATCTGCCATATCCATGAGTTGCGCCATCCGCAAGAATGCCTGGATTTCGTTGGAAACTAAGTTCCGATCCAGCGCTTGTTGGCGAGATCCGGCGGGGATGTCTAGATTGGTGCCGGTTGATATATCATCTTGCCCATGCTGGAGATACTCCACTACGGAAGACACCACTGCACCGAGATTGTGAGGGGTTCCTAAGGAGAGCTGCATGGACTCCTTGCAGGCGATGAGTTTTTTCTCTAGTTCCGGGTTGTAGCGACCAATATGGGAGATCGCTATATCCACCGTCTCTTTCACTAACTCTGGCTCAAACGTCCACAGCCCATAGAATTTGCGCTCCAAGTCAGACGCGGGTAGCCCTGCTGCACCATAATCTTCTTCCGAAAGCTCTTGACACAGCACCATCGCCGTGTATGTCGGCGAAAAGATGATTAAGTGCCACTCTTGGGCAACCGGATCGGAGGGATCTAAGGCCACTAAATCCACGTTTGGGCGTTGGCTAGTTGGGTGTTCGGTAAACCCCGAATCTGACGCCGCCATAATCGCGATCTGGCCTGCTTTCTGTGCGATGTCTCCATAGCGATCGGCTTCTTGCAGATACCATTTGCCTCTTTGAAAAGCGGCAATGGTCAAGGGAGAACTGTCCTCCGTTAAGATGTGGTCTTCTAGCGCATGGCACAGGGCAACGAGGGTGTTTTTGTAGTACACCCCAAATCGAATTGGTCTTTTACTCGATCTGTGGGCAACTTCTAGCTGTTGCAGAATGGAGCCTTCTAACATAATTTTGGTTTTATTAAATGAACCGCAAAGACGCAAAGAGCAAGCGAAGAAGAGCAATGCAGGCTAGGGTGGGCAATCGCTACTTAGCTATTTATGAAGCTAAGATACCGTAACTAGGTGTTTTTCTTTTGGCTGAATCGGTGCCGCAAGGGCTTCTTCTAAGTCGGCACAACCAAGTTTTTCCTCTAGAATTTTCATCACTTCTCGCCCGAAATCGTTGGGGTTTTGCTGCCATGCTTGCAGGCAAACTTCCCCAAAGAATGAGCCGAGGGGTTCTGGATTCCAAAGTAATTTTTTGGCTGTCCACGGCATAATGCTCATGGGATTGTATCCGGGTTTAAGGACATTCTGATCGAAGGCATATTCTTCTAAATGAGTATGAGGTTGTAAGCCAATAAAGAAGATTGCCGGTTCGACTTTATCTGCACCAAAGATCCGCTCTAGTTCCCGGTGGTAGGCAATGGTTTGGCGAATCGTTTCATGCGTTTCGTCGATTACATTAAATGAGTAATTGACGGAAACTAAATCGTTGAAACCTGCTACTTTTAAGTCGCGGCAATTTTCTAAGACGGTTCGCAGGTTATAGCCCATCCGCATCTTCCGCACAAGTTCTTGGGAACCGCTGGTAATGCCGATTTCAAAGTAGTTCATGCCGGTTTTTGCCATCAAGTCGCATAACTCAGGCGTTAAATTGTCTGCCCGAATATAAGCTGCCCAATGGATATCTTTCATCCCAGCGTCGAGGATTTTCTGCAATAGCTCAACGGCGTCATCGATAAATTTCCGAGCTGGGATAAACTGAGCATCAGTAAACCAGAAGTTACGAATCCCTCGGTTATAAAGTTGTTGCATCTCTGCGACAACTTCATCGGCTGGGTTAATCCGTACCTGCTTGCCCTCAATCACTGTATAAATGCAGTAACAACAGTTGTGGGGACAACCGCGCTTTGTCTGCACGCCGACGTAGAAATCTTCGTCTTGCAGATAATATTGAAACTCAGGCCAAATGGTTTCGATGTAGTCGTAATTGCAGGCGGTTTTTTCGATATTCGTAGGACGTTCGTGGATCATGCGATCGCGTGGCGTTGTCTCTCCCACCACATAGCATCGTTCATCCCGAAAATCCTGCCCTCGCAGCATTTTCTCCAGCAGCGCTTCGCCTTCACCCACCGAAACAACTGTCCCGGATGGCAGACTCTTACCGAGTTGTTCGTAAAATACGCTCACAGCACCGCCACCGACAACGGCTTTGGCTTCTGGATGATATTTTTGAGCGCGTTTGAGTCCCCGTTTGATTAATCCCAGGTTGCGCCACAGTTCGGTGTAGTATGCCGTGGTGACGCGCAACCCTCCCAGTGCCCCGCGCAATTTCAGCAGCGGATTTTTGGCGTAGTAAAACTCAAAGGCGTGCTGGAGTGGGTTGCCACCTCTGCCGCCCACGGGCGCATAAATCTGAATATCGCGCCAGGAAAATACTAGCAATGTGGGTTTGAATTCATCAACACACGTATCCAACGCCCCAGTGAAATCCAGAGGCGGCACGGTTCCTAAGTCAAAGATCCGCTGTTCGACTTCTGGGAATTGCTTGTGTACGTGATCGGATAAGTAAACCACTCCGATAGGGAAAATCGGGTTGCAGGGGAGACGGACGTAGAGAATTCGATTATTCATCGTGGTTTTTTGTATCTAAATTTACTACTACTGAGATGGAAAGCGACAAATGCGATCGCTTTCTCAAAAATTATTCTGGCTATGACTTGCTCTCAGGATTCGAGCCATGTTTGGTATCTTTAGCGACTAGATGTGAATCCGCCATTGACCCGCAGGACTTACTGGCGACAGCAGCACCTCTGTATCTATAAATGAAATGATTCTGAAAGGTCTTTATATAACTTTACGATAACATTGACTATCCTCAGTCTTGCCCTGATTTTGGTTCTGGAGCCAAAAAAGAAAGCCGAACACTGCAAAATCGATCTCTAGTGGCAGCCGGTTCTCAACAACAAGTCAAAATTCAGCACCAATTCATTGCTTATCCTGGAAAAACCTTGGCTTCGCTTGCATTTTCATCTGGCAATGCTGGCATGAGACGTGAGGGAGGTATTTTTACCGGGAGTCATAGTGCGAGTCGGAAGCTTAAGCACGGAAAATTGCCGTTACAATCGCCAGTAGCAAAAATTACTAAAACGGGAATTTTTTCCTCTAACTTTGGGGGGATATCTCACCAGAATATTCAGTTGGTATTCGTGTTTACAACAAGCCGGGATCGCCGAATGTTAGCTTAGTTATGGTAATCCTAGGCAGTGGCGCAAAGCTCCTCAGCAGTTATGGCTCAAATACTCGATCCCCTTCCTTCTGGTAACAGCGATCGCATTCTGTGCTGCTACGTTAATGCTACAAGCCACATTCAAATTGCTCGGATCTCTAACGTTCCGAACTGGTACTTTGAGCGCGTTGTCTTTCCAGGACAACGCTTAGTGTTTGAAGCAATGCCCGAAGCGAATCTGGAAATTCATACAGGGATGATGGCAAGTGCCATCCTCTCAGATACCATTCCCTGCGATCGCTTGTGTATCAGTGAAGGCAATGATTCTGAGTTGAATACAATCGACCTACACGATCAAGAAAACAACGATAATACCCGAAAGCTTGAAATCCAGAAAAAGAGAAATTTAGAAACCGTAGAATCTTTAACAACCGCTTATATTGGCTAGTTTTGCTGAAAAAATTCAGTAATTTCAGGGTTGTCATAAGCGACAGCTCTTTTTTATAGGATTTTTAGCGATTAGCGATTAGCTTTTAGGGAAATTAACTGGTTAATTCTCGTATACGTAGATAGACAAATTCTTTTTTCTCAGCGATCTAGCAGTCCTATTATGATTCGTAAAAGCGAGATCCTAGGGCACCTCTTCCGAAGTCGGGGAGCTGAAGGGCTGGTATCTCTCCGCTAAAAGTAGGATTGCTATTGCACCAAGCGAACAGCTTAAGATGAAAAGTAGATGCTGCTGTAGCTGAATGTAAGTAAGTAACGAGTGAATCTACCTTCTTTTCTCTGGCTCTGGAAAATTGCTGCATGGTCGATGGGCTTGTCGATATTAGCCTACCTATTGCTGGGAGTTACTGGCAGTTGGATGTTTGCGGCTCGTCAGCAAAGAAGTTCGCAACCGCGATGGTTGCGTCTTTTTCACTACGCCACTGGCGCAATTCTCGTGGCTCTCGTCTTGCTGCTGCTCGCCATTGGGATTGTCGGCACGTTAGGTCATTATGGCAGCCTCGCTCACTCGGCGCACTGGATTGCCGGGTGGGCAGTGGTTGTATTAGTGTTGCTCTCAGCGGGAAGTGCAATTCTGATTAATCCCAACCGAGCTTGGGCGCGTTCGGTTCATATTGCAACCAATCTAGTGTTATTCGTAGGATTAGCTTGGGTTTCGTTAACCGGCTGGAGCGTGGTACAAAAGTATTTACCCTAGATTTAACCTTACTAGGATGGTCACAGACTAAAGTCTATGCTGTTTAGATAACCATCTTTCTTCGCAAAGCCTGTGAGCATGGATGGGGAACCCCCGCCGCTACAGTGCTTTTTCACGGAGCAGGCTGGAAATCCGTCGGTGGGGTGAGTGGCACTAGCCGAAAATTCGTGAAAATACACAAAGTTATTTCCTTAAGCGAACAGCTTAGGGTTTTTGACTCGACTAAGATGAATTAAAGTAAGCCTTTACCGCTGAGCGATGCGCGATCAAATAATCCCAGGCGTGATTTTCGTAGTAGCTCTTGCTATTTTTTTAGGCGGTATCGTGGGCGTGCGCTTCCCCCTCGGTAGTGAGAGTGCGGGGCAAGTAGTTCCTGCGGGTAGTCAAACGACAACACCATCGCCCTCTCCTACACCGACCACTACGGTTAGCCCAGTTCCAACCGTAACCCCTACGGCAACAACCCCTCCAGTAACGCAACAGCAACAACCTGCAACCCGCAGCAATCCTTATACCCCATCGCAGGTAGACCTACCACCCGAAGAAGATCCGGTGCCAGCGTTGTGGTAATCGGCTTTTAGAAATTGCAAAGGAATACAACGTGCGATGGAGTCGCTACACGAGGTTTGTGTAAGCGATCGCATTCCTCTCGCCATAAAGTCGTATCGTCGCCTACAGTAAGACAAGCGCGAACCGGCAGGTCGGCGCTTCGCTATCGCCAAGGTTAATACTTATAGAAATATGGGCGGCTTTAATCTCGCGTTCTGCAAGAAAATCAGCCGCTTATGCCTGCAACTTTAATAACGACAAACCTTTTTATAAGACTTTTAAAGTTAATTTTTTATTCTACGATTAGAGTTAAATAGCTTACGACCTATTCTTAACCAAAATCTAATTTTAATTAGTTAGAATTATTTCTATTTGTTTGTTGGCAAAAATTATGCGGCGACGCCATTTTTTTTGGTATTCCCTAATATTAATCACAAGCTGTACCGCAGCAAGTAACCCTAATGATAGAGATTCGCCTTCAAATGCCAGAAATTTCCCTGAAAAGCTCCGATTTACAGTAACCGAGATTCCGAGCCTTGAAGAGTTGCAGCGTAATTATGGGGGATTGCGGACGGCACTAGAGGAGGTACTGGAAACGAAACTTGAGTTTGTTCCCGTTGAAACATACATCGCCGCCGCCGCCGCCTTACAGTCAGATCAGCTGGATCTTGTTCTCACAGGCCCCTCGGAATATGTAATCATGCGTGCTAGGACAAATGCGGTTCCTGTCATCGGCATCACTCGACCAAACTACCATGCAGCTATCTGTGTCTCTGCTAACAGCAAGATCGAGTCAGTAGCACAGTTAAAAGGTAAAAAAATTGCCATGTGGCAGTTAGGCTCAACCAGCGGTTATCTGGGTCCCACCAAGTTTTTGATTGATGCTGGATTAGATCCTAAATCTGACCTAAAAATCCTCATGTTAGGAAGTCAGGGACTACCCGCCTTGAAAAAAGGTGAGGTTGATGCTTGGGGAGGGTCTACTGTTAAGTATGAGAAATTCCTCCAAGATGAAGGCTTATCTGAGAGTGAGTTACCGCTAATCGTGAAAGGGCCGCTTCTCCCCAAGGACTTATTTGTTGCTAGTAGTAAGCTCGCTCCTGAATTCGTTAAAGAGATGAGAGATCGCGCAATTAAAAATCAGGACAAACTAATTCAAAGTCTTTTATCCGTCGAGGAAGGTAAGTACAAAGGCTCTCAGATAGTTCCGGCGAATGATGCTGATTACAATATGATTCGCGAGGTCTATAAAGCTATTGGACAAGGTAGTTTTGTTCAATAGCTTTAATCGCTTGATTCGACTATTTTTGGATATTTTTTTTGTTTTTTTAAACCTCTAGACTTTCCTCAATGGATCTCAAAAGACATGGGGTTGCAGATAAGCCTAACTTAGATAACCAAGGGAACACCTTGAAATTTTCTACAAACTGGGTAAGACGCTTCATTCCGCGCTTGAGTATAGCCAAAAAAATTGGTTACGGTTATTCCTTGGCTATCGGCATAGCGGTTTTAGGAACAACGATTGGTCTAATTAGCGGAGACTATTACGAAAAGAAGGCTCAAAAGCAGCTAATAATTGCCGAGAAGCAGCAAAATCTCCTCAGTAACTTAGAAAATGCTGTTGGTGAACTGCGAGCGCACCCACAGCGGCTGGTTATTGTACTAGGAGAACCAATTTGGTTTGACTACGAAACTGCTAAGTTTTTTACAAGTGTTAGTCGGAGCCAGACAATATTATCAGAATTCCACTTTTTTATAGACAGCTACCCCGATAATTTAGCAACAAAGCCTACAGATTTAAAGAATTTATTGAATGGTTATGAAACCAATACCGAATCCTACACTCAGTTAATTAAGTTTCTCTGGCGGCAGATTGATCCAGCTAACTTGAAAACAGAAGAAATTTCGGTAGCGCAGCAAAAGTTCTTGAATTCTATCACAAGCAAAACAGCGACTAATATCATTGTTAGTTTCGACCGATTAGCAGAGAGTTTAACTAGGCTGAAAGAGACAGCAGAATCTCAACAGATAGAAGCAAAAAACAAGCTTGGGCAAGCCGAGACACTAAGGCTGCAAATTATTGTTGGGAGTATGCTGCTGTCAGTGGCGATCGCGGTGGCGTTGGCGATTATTACGGCTCGTGCGATCGCTCGTCCCCTCGAAGCAGTCACTCAAGTTGCCAGAGCCATCACTCAAGAATCTAATTTTGACCTCCGCAGTCCAGTTACCACTGAGGATGAAGTGGGGTCATTAGCAACCTCTCTAAATTGCCTAGTGCAGTGGGTAGGAGAATATACCCACGAACTAGAGTTAGCTCGTCAGACACTAGAGGAGCGAGTAGAACAACGAACCGAGGAATTGACACAAGCGCTTCAAGAACTCCAACAAACCCAATCTCAACTCATTCAAACTGAAAAAATGTCCAGTTTGGGAGAGCTAGTTGCAGGTATCGCTCATGAAATTAATAACCCCATCAATTTCATCTACGGTAATCTGGAACACGCTAACGTTTATACGCAAGAACTGCTTAATTTAGTACATCTGTATCAGCAGCAGTACCCTCACCCTACCCCTCTTCTTCAACACGAGATTGAAGCAATTGACGTGGACTTCCTTACGGAAGATTTTACCAAAATCCTGTCTTCTATGAAGATGGGCACTGAACGTATTCGGCAAATTGTTTTGTCTTTGCGAAACTTCTCCCGGCTAGATGAATCTGAGATGAAACCAGTCGATATCCATGAAGGGATAGAAAACACGTTGTTGATTCTCAATCACCGCCTTAAGCGGGGAATTGAGGTAATCAAAGAGTATGAAGATTTGCCTCTCGTTGAGTGTTACCCAGCTCAACTCAACCAGGTATTTATGAATATTATCAGTAATGCAATTGATGCTTTGGAAGAGACCAAGAGCAAAAATGAGAGACAGGAAGAAGCGGAAGCAATAAACAAGGGATTTCTCATCCAAAATCAAAAAATAATAACCGAAAAATCGCAGATTCTGATTCACACGGAACGGTTCAAGTCTAACTATATTCGGGTAAGAATTCGAGATAATGGTTTTGGAATTCCTTTGGAAATTAGAGACAAGCTGTTTAATCCCTTCTTCACAACGAAGCCGGTAGGTAAAGGCACTGGCTTAGGACTCTCCATCTGCTACCAAATCGTTGAAAAGCACAAGGGGAAAATCGAGGTAATTTCGGAGTTTGGACAAGGAACAGAGTTTGCGATCGCATTGCCTATAAAAACTCACAACTAGCGTTAGCTCTTAAAAGAACTGCTATAGCAATCCGATTTGAGTTGTGAGATGCCAGCGAAAGCGAGATCCTAGGGCAACTCTTCCGAAGTCCGGGATCTCGCTTTCGCTGTGAAGAGCGCATCCCTTTGCTAAGGCTACAAAAAAGGAGGCAGAAGTTTATCTGTTGCAGACAAACAACAAAATAGTATATCGCTTCACGCGCAAACCCCGTCCTCTCTATCGTTGCCTCGCAGATGGATGTTAAATTGTTTAAGATCCTCTGCAAAGACTTTCACAGCTTGCCCCCAAAGAGCGGCTGCTGTCTTGAAAGCAAAGTTTTTTCTAAATAACTTTAGCAGGAGTCCTACGACCCACTCTCCCCCATTGAGATAGAGCAAAGATGAATCGTGCCTTTTCACCCCTCCAACAGTTTCTAATCACTTGGCTGCTCGTTCTGACAAGCGGTTGGGTGACGATTTTGGCTCTGAGATATGTGGGTGAGTTGATTAGCATTTTGCTCACAGCCGGACTGATTGCCTTTTTTCTTAACTATGCTGTTGCCGTTTTGCAAACTTTCTTGCCCCGGAGTGTGGCAGCAATCTTAGTTTATTTAATAGCAGGCTTAACTCTGGTACTCATTGGCCTGACTGTAGTACCGCCAGTGTTTAATCAGGGGCGGCAATTGGTGACAAATTTACCTTCGCTCCTAGAGTCTGGACAACAGCAATTAGCCGCCTTCCAAGCTTGGAGTGCCGAACACAATTTACCGTTTGACGTGCGAATTTTGGCTTCTGAGTTGTTGGCACGAGTACAAGCGCAAGCCCAAGCGATCGCGACCAGAGGCTTTGGCTTAGTATTAGGCACTTTTAACTGGTTTTTTGACTTAATTCTAATTCTCGTTATTTCTTTTTATATGCTCATTGATGGTGAGCGAGTTTGGCGGGGACTGACGAGTATTTTCTCATCCAAAATTAAAGATGGTTTGACAGAATCATTGCAACGAAATTTGCAGCGATTTGTGTCGGGTCAGGTGTTATTGGGTGTGTTTATGGCAACGACTCTTTCCCTCGCATTTTGGGCATTGCACGTGCCATTCTTCCTAGTATTTGCGGTTTTTATTGGGTTGATGGAAATCATTCCCTTTATCGGAGCAACTTTAGGAATTGCCACGGTTGTGATTGTGGTAGCGTTTATCAATTGGTTTCAGGCGCTGCAAGTCTTAGCCATAGCGATCGCACTTCAGCAGATAAAAGATAATTTGGTCGCACCCCGAATTATGGGCAATTTGACAGGTCTATCGCCAGTGATTATCTTTGTCTCTCTCCTACTCGGAGCGAAATTGGGGGGATTGTTAGGAGTGATTCTAGCAATTCCCCTAACAGGTGTCGGGAAAAGTCTTGCAGAAATTGTCCTCGATCCCATGCTGCCACCTCAAACCGGATCGTTTTTTCACAACCCTTTTGCGAAGGAAGTCGTTATCACCACAGAGGAGCAAAGGGGAATTCCTAGCAATTAGCAATTCCTTAAATTTCCTTAACCCAAGATTGAATGCGGCTGAGCGCTGTTTCTAACGCAGATACTATCTCAGTCGTTCCTGCAAGTTGGTAGTGGGAGGCGAGTTCCTCCAGCTTTTGGGCATTGCTTCGCATCCCCTCTACTCCGACGTTGGCACTCGCACCTTTGATGTGATGAGCTTCTTTTGCAAGACTATCAAAGTCATTGATAGCGATCGCTCTTTTCACCGATTCTAGATGAGCCTGAACTTCCGTGAAGAACATTTGCAACAGTTCCAACTCAAACTCCCTGCTTCCCTCAGAAAGTTGATGCAGATGTTCCCAATCCACTAAATCTTGTAAAGACGAGAATCGCGTTTCTACATCTTCCCGTGTGGCAATACCGCCACTGCTGGCATTTGCACCCTGAAAAATGACTTTCGTCCAATGCTCAATTACCACTGCTAACTGTTCCCTTGATACTGGCTTACTCAAATAGTCATCCATCCCAGCATCAAGACAGCGTTTGCGGTCTTCTTTCATCGCGTTAGCGGTTAGGGCAATGACAGTGGTACGGCGCGAACCTTCTCCTTGTCGCCGCCGAATCTCTCGCGTTGCTTCATAACCGTCGAGAATCGGCATCTGACAGTCCATCAGAACTAAGTCATAGGGAATTTTTTCCAATAACTCTACGACTTCCTTCCCATTCGCAGCGACATCGGCTTCATAACCCAAAGTATTTAGCTGCTTGAGGGCAACTTTTTGATTAATCAGATTGTCCTCAGCTAGCAAAATTCGCAACTTGCTTTGGGGAATTGGAATTCGGGAAGGTTGGGGTGAAAAATTCTTCTCCTCTACTTCTTTGCCTACCTCTTTGCCTCTGTCCCGCTGTTCCTCTTGCTTCCCCAAGATGGAGACAATGGTATCCAATAAGCGAGATGGCTTGACTGGCTTAATCAAATGGGCAGCAAATCCTGCCTTCGTCGCCCGTTGCGCCTCCCCTCGCTGATCGGCAGAAGTGAGCATAATCAAGGGTAAATTAGCCAGCATGGGATTTCCTTTGATTTGCTCGCCCAAAGTAATGCCATCAACATTGGGCATTTGCATATCAATCACCGCCACATCATAGGGAATTCCCCACTCCAGAGCTTCTTGCAAAACTCTCATGGCGGCGGCAGCACCATCCGCCTCATCTACTTGCATTCCCCAGTGCGCCGCCTGAGAGCGAACCACTTTGCGGTTCGTGGCATTGTCATCAACTACTAGCAGACGCCGTCCCGCTAGATTGGTAGAAGTTTGGATGGGTGGTGTTATCCGTTCCGCTTGCTTTTTGAAAGGCACTGTAAACCAAAACTTGCTTCCCTTCCCTGGTTGGCTCTCAAAGCCAATTTCTCCTCCCATTAAGGTGACGAGCTGTTTGCAGATGACCAGTCCCAAGCCGGTGCCGCTATACTGGCGCGTGGCAGAGGAATCTACCTGGGAAAAGGGTTGAAACAATTGGCTCATATTTTCTGGGGTGATGCCAATGCCCGTATCGGTGACAGAGAAGCGAATCGTTACCACGTCCTCTGATTCGCCCTTCCCAAGAGAATTGGGGGAGGTGTCTGATTGTAGTTCTGCCCTCACCACAATTTCACCGGCGTTGGTGAACTTAATGCCATTGCCAATCAGGTTGGTAAGAATTTGTCGCAGACGACCAACATCGCCTTGGAGGTGGGTAGGAACGTTGCGATAGACCAAGGCAGCAATTTCCAGATCCTTGGCATGAGCTTGGGGAGCTAATAAATCTAAGACTTCTTCTACACAAGTAGATAAGTCAAAGTCTAAAACTTCCAGATCCATCTCTCCAGCCTCTAGTTTGGATAAGTCCAAAATCTCATTAATCAGGCACAGCAGGGCATCTCCACTAATGCGAATCGTTTCAACAAAATCCTTTTGCTCTGTAGTCAGGGGCGTGTCTAAAAGCAGCCCAGTCATCCCCAAAACGGCATTCATGGGGGTACGGATTTCGTGGCTCATGTTTGCCAAAAAGGCGCTTTTGGCTTGAGAAGCTGACTCAGCTTGGTGACGGGCGATCTCTAGTTCCTGGCGCTGGAGGGTTTCTTCTTCTAGGAGTTGGGATTGAGCCAGGGCAATGCCGACTTGGTCTGCGAGTTGTTGCAGCAGTTCGACTTCAAAGCTAGACCACTGTCGGGGTGAGGTGCATTGGTGGGCAATCAGCAGTCCCCAAAGTTCGTTTTTCTGCAAGATCGGGATGACTAATTTTGCCTTGACTGCCAAATGCTGCAAAAATTCCCGATGACACGGTGAAATCTCAGCATTTTCTACGTCAGCCACAATCCTGATTTTTCCGTGGCAGTAGTCCTCATGGTAAGCTTCGGGGAAGATTTCCGCACTGAAAGTTTGCCCTAATAAGGCGGGCAGACCAGAAACGACATTTTCGGTGACGATGGTACCCGTTTTATCGGCTGCCAGACGATAAATCACTACGCGATCGCACGCGAGAGATTTTCTGACTTCGGTAACGGTGGTTTGAAGAATTTCTTCGAGTTGTAAGGACTGGCGAATTTTTAGGGTAATTTCGGAAAATAATTGCGATCGCAAGTTCTGCCGCTTTAATTCCTCTTGTGCCTGTTTACGCTCGATCCACAGGGCAATCCTGTCCGCTGCAAATTCCAGCGACTGGAGAACAGATTCATTGAGGGGTTGACGAGCAAATATTGCCATCACTCCCATTACAGAGCCTTCAATAATCAGGGGATATCCAGCGAAGGCGACCATTCCTTCCCGCACCGCCCATTCTCTATCCAGAATCTGAGGATCGTCTACGACAGAATTGGTTAGGTAGGGTTGGCGAGTTTGGGCGATTTTGGCGATTTTCAGGGTGCCGATCGGAACGCGGCGATATAAACCCTCAACCTGCGCGTACATCCCAGCACTGGCTTGCAGTTCCAGCATCCTCTCCTCCCGGTTGAGCGTCCAGATCCGCCCAAATGCTGCGTCCAAATACTTCACCATTGCCTCGGTGCAGCGCTGCAAAATGCTTTGCAGGGTGTCGCTTTGAGTGAGGGCAGAATCCACCTCGGCGCGGAAGTGAGCGAGACGGGCTTGCAGCGCTAATGCTTCTTGTGTCCTTTTGTGGTTGGTAATGTCCCGCGTCACTTTGGAGAATCCGCGCAGGTTTCCAGCGTCATCATATAAGGCGGTTACGACAGCGTGCGCCCAAAACCGCGAACCATCCTTCCGCACGCGCCAGCCTTCGGCAACGCTATTCCCTTGAGCGATCGCGATTTCTAGTTCGCTTTGCGCGATCGCTTGTTGATTTTCTCCTGGCTCATAAAAACAAGAAAAATGTTGACCGATGATTTCCTCCGCTCGATATCCCTTAATCCTTTCTGCTCCCGCATTCCAGCTCACAATATATCCCTTGGGGTCGAGCATATAAATTGCATAATCTTTGACCCCTTCTACGACTAAGCGGAAGCATTCTTCGCTTTTTCGCAGATCCTCCTGCGCCTGCTTGCGACTGGTAATATCTTCAGAAATCCTTAATAAATACTGTGAGTTTCCTTGGGCATCTAAAATCGGTAATTTTTTAGTATGTAATATTCTTAAACCTTTATCTTTTGTCTGTATCCGCTCTTCTGGGATATCTAAAATTTTTCCGGTTGCCAGCACTTCTCGATCGGTGGCGGTGAAAAAATCTGCTTCTTCTTTGGTAAACAAGTCATAGTCATTCTTTCCCAGCAACTCTTCAGGGTTACGACCAATTAATTTTTGACCCGCTTTATTGAAACGCACAAAATTAAGTTCTTGAGCATCCTTGACGAAAATAATGTGGGGAATATTTTCGACAATTGAGTTCAGAAATGTCTGGGTATTCCGCATTTCTTCTTCATGACGCTTGCGCTCGGTAATGTCATGAGCGACTGCGTAAATCGCTTGCTGTTCAGACAAGGGCGTTGCTTTCCACAACAGCCATCGATAAGAGCCGTCTTTGCAGCGGTAGCGATTTTCAAAAGAAATTGTATCTATACCTGTAGAAAGTTGTTGCACTTGGGCAATCGTTGCTTCCCGGTCATCTGGATGCACAAATTCGATAAACGGTTGGCTTTGCAGTTCCTCATTGGTGAAGCCGAGAGTCTTTGACCATGATGGATTTAGACGTTTAAAATAGCCATCCATCCCGGCAATACACAGCATATCTAGAGACAGGGTGAAGAATTGAAGCTGTTCTTCTTGTGCCTTGTCGCGCTGTTTTATCGCCTGTGCCAATTCACGATTATTCCGTCGCAACTCCAGTTGCGTCATCACCTCCCGGCTGAGTGCTTGCAGCGCCACCCGCTGTTGGGGACTCAAATCTCGCGGTACGGAGTCAATCACACACAAAGTTCCCAGTGCCAAGCCTTCTGGCGTTAACAAAGTAGCACCCGCGTAAAACCGGATATTCGGATCGGAAGTCACGAGGGGATTATTGGCAAATCGCTCGTCAGTGGATGCATCGCGGATAACAAATAGGTCGGTTTGCAGGAGAGCATGGGCGCAAAAAGCAATGTCACGAGGAGTTTCCTGAGCCGTGATGCCAACTTTTGATTTAAACCACTGCCGATCCGTATCAACTAAGCTGACGAGGGCAATTGGTGTACCGCAGATGTGTGCAGCCAAAAGCGTCAGATCGTCAAATGCCTGTTCTGCGGCGGTATCAAGGATTTCATACTGCTGTAGCGCTTGAATCCGTTCTGGTTCGTTTTCGGGTAAAGGTGCTTTCATCTACGTTTTTGAAGGGTAGCATTCTAATTTTTACAGGTGTATTCAAAGCAATGCATATTTGTAAAGTTATTCAAATCGAGGGCGATCGCTATATCTCCTGCCTCGTTATGGCTTCCCTAAGAGCGATCGCCCAAATTTTCTGTTAACATCCACAAAAATGCCGATTGCAAGAAACTGCTGGAACGTTCCAGATTGCCTGCTAATGTAAGTAATTATACAGACAATAAATTTCCGCTCATTTAGGCAAGAGTGAAATCATTCATCATTTCTATGACCAAGCAAGAATACCTAAAAATTCTATTAGTTGAAGATAGCCTTGTGAGTCAGACGGTTGTATTTAAACAGTTAAAGAAGTTAGGGTATGAAGCAAATGTTGCTGCTAATGGTCAAGAAGCATTATGGATGAGATCCCAAGGAAAATATGACCTAATCCTCCTCGATTGCCAGATGCCGATACTAGACGGTTATGAAACTGCACAAAGAATTCGTCAATTAGAAGGTGATGCGCGACAGACAATCTTGATTGCAATGACTGCCAACGGCATGAAAGCAAATCGGGAGCGCTGTATAAAGGTCGGCATGGATGATTATCTACTTAAGCCGGTTCGTGAGGAAGAGTTGGCAGCTAAATTAGAAAATTGGATTGAAGTTATTATTAAAAATAAGCAGGCAATCGCATCCTCATCTGCCTCCTCATCTATAGATTTAACAAGTAAAATTATTCCCGTTGACTCCAGTGCTAACCCGGACGAGTCAAGCGTCAATGACTGGGTGGATTTAAATCGCTTAGACGATATAACCTTGGGGGATCTGAAATTGCGAAACGAAATTCTACAAGCCTTTTTAGAAGATACAAAAGTAAACTTATCATCGATAAAATCAGCAACTTTTTCTAAGAATTTTGAAGCGATTGAACATAAAGCCCATCAAATTCGGGGTGCTAGTGCGAATGTTGGCGTCAACAAATTAAAAAATTTAGCCGACCGATTAGAACTTCAGAGCCAACAAAAAAACTTTAAGGAAGTGACTCAATTGGTAATTCAAATAGAAAATCATTTCCAAAAGATTCAATCTTTTTTGTTTGAGATAATTGACTGGGAGAGGGTGGAGGGTGAAACTCCAGTCCTTCTTCACGCCAATCGGTCTGGAGGGACGCAGGTTGGTTCCACGTCAAAAATTTTAATTATTGATGACGATCCTAGCGTTCGGTTAGTCGTCAAAAACTCACTCCAACTTCTAGGTCATGAAGTCATAGTAGCGGCGAATGGTGAAGAGGGATTAAGGAAAGCAAAGCAGCTACACCCTCATCTAATTATTTGTGATTGGATGATGCCAGTCATCAATGGGCTGGAAGTGTGCCGTCAGGTTAAATCCGATCCAGAATTATCTTTGGCATTTTTTATTTTGCTGACGATTCGTGGGGATGTAAAAGACCGGGTGGAGGGTTTAGATACTGGCGCTGATGAGTATCTCCCAAAACCAATTGATATGAGTGAATTAAGGGCGCGGGTGGGCGCGGGATTGCGATTGCAGCGGTTAACGCAAGAATTGAGCGAAGCGAATCAGGCACTGCGACAAGCGAATCAGCAATTGACTGCCCGTAATGAATTGCTAGAATCTTTGTCGCTGACCGATCAGTTAACAGGTTTATTAAATCGGCGGGCAATGGATCAGGCATTGCCTCATATGCTGCGGCAAGTCGGCAACCGCGATGCGAATACTCGCTACCGTTATTTGTGTGTATTTCTGATTGATGTGGATCATTTTAAGCGGGTGAACGATACGTATGGTCACACAGTGGGGGATTGTGTGCTGCAAGCGATCGCCGGACGACTACAGTCCAATGCACGCCCTAGCAGTCTGTTGTATCGCTATGGTGGTGAAGAATTTGTCTGCATCACCCTGGGACTGAATCTGCACAATGGTTTAGAGTATGGTGAAAGTTTACGCTCTTGCATCGCCGAATGCCCTTTCAAGATTTCTAACGATCTGCTGCTACCCATTACGATTAGTATCGGTGGCGCGATCGCTAGCGCTGTTAATTTAGTTGATTCTCAAGATTTATTACATCAAGCAGATCGAGCGCTTTACAGAGCTAAGCATGAAGGTAGAAATTGCCTACGAATGTTTTCCTCGTGGGAAAATATTGTTGAGATGGGTCACGCTTAAATTAGTTTGGAGTTGCTAATCTTCTCAAGGATGCGATCGGAGCGTTACCGTAATGCTTGCACTTCAGTATTTACCGTTGAGCTTTATTAATAGAAATTTTTAATTTCAGGATAGTGAAAATAACAAATGCAACTATTTTTAAATTAAAACTATATAAACCAATGATTGTATTTTATTTGATTTAATTATCAACATTTTTAGAGGATTTTACTCAAAATTACAATCCTAAAAATCATAAAACAATGAAATTTAATTTCTGATTCTCGATTGCTTGTCAGTGGCTGTACAGGAAACAAAAAGTCAATAGCAGTGATTCCGAGCCTAGCAGAAGGATGCCCAAAAGTTTAGATTTGCCGCCAGTCATCAGAGTAAAATTAAGATGGTTTAAGAGCCTGACAAGAGAACTTCAGACAAGCGAGGAGTGCTAGTTGCAAGACCGCTGCGCTTACCCCGCATCCGCTTGGCGATGCTGTGAGGAGGGAGGAAATGAAAAATTTCAAACCAGGAAGCGTAGGAGCGATAACCGCAGGCCCCTTTAGTGATTTTCAGGGTGTGGTAGTTAAGTTGCAGCCTGGAGAAAAGATTGTTGTTGAAGTCGAAATATTGGGTCGCAAAGCAGAAATCACCCTAAATCAAGAGCAGTTCGAGTTACTGGGTGAAGACCCCCGTCCCCGCTTCCGGGACGAGATTGAAAAAGATATCGACCAGATGCTTCAGGAGGAATTTGATAATTGGTGGCTAAAGCAGTTGGATCGACCAGAGGATGATTTAGTTGCCGAGTGGTGTGCTTTCTGTGCATTTCGTCAAGAATTTGAGGCGAAAGCTGCCGTAGAACGACAGACTTTGCTCAATGCTTTTGAAGCATCTTTTACCGCGATCGCAGAACATGGTGTCTCATGGGCAAAACAACGCTGGGAAACAGAAACAGAACGCTGGACGCCAAACGCCTATCGGCACGAAGAATTCTACAAAGCAGCGCGTCAGCAAATAAAAGAATGTCCTGATGATTCAGGTCATTGGACGGATATCTGGCGACATCTGTGGCAAGCGGCAAATGAACGTTCCTGGAAAGCGGAATACATGGCATGGCGTCAGGAAAATCTGCCAGATGCTGCCACGATTGAGCAGATGCGCTTGGACGCCCGACAAAAAGCGCAAGCGTTGTTGGAACCTGTGCGATCGCTGGTACAACAAACCCACGGCTTGACCTTACCCGACCATGTTTTTGCATTCTGGGCTTTCTGGCTCAGCTTAACTCCGATTGAGCGGCAAGAAATGCACTGGATTGCAACACCTTGCGGTTTGTTTGATTTATTCAGTGAAGAAGGTTTGCAGCGAAAACCCATACCAGAACTTGACCATCGCTTACATTACCGCTATTACCGCGATCCGCCGGAGTTTCTCACTTTGCTGTACGGGGGCGGCGATGGTCTGCATTTTGGTCTTTGGTACGATGACCCCAGAGAACTGCCCACGGGTGTGATGTATTACTGGAACAACGATGGCATTCCCGTCTGTGATGACGGTTGTCAAACATTGCTCCAACAGGTTCGCTTCCAAATCGAAAAAGCGGTCTCTCAGCTGGAATATGACCGCTATGACAACGATTCTCGGCATCGACGAGTTAGACTCTCAGCACTCCGCGATGCGGTGATGGCGTTTGAAACCGCGGAACGCCCTGAAATGGGAAGTCTGTACGAGAAAGCCTACAAGCAACCGCCGCTGGGTGCCAGGATTGCGACTGAGGATGGTGCGGGGGTGGCAATTCCCGGCTTCAGCGCCGAAACTTTCCCTCAGCGCGATCTTGAAGTAATTAGAATCGCTATCTTAGGGGATGCACCAATTGTCCAAGACTGGATTGTGGCAGCACTAGAAGCTTGTGCCGAGGGTCAACCGGCTGAGGCGCTGGCATTCGGTCGGGACTTGCACTGGCTTTCCGGTGGGAATCCCGAACGAGAAGCGGCTGCTGCCAAACTGCTGGATGCTGCCTACCGCGCACTCGGTCGAGATGCTTTGGCTGCGATCGCATTGGTCCATTTTCAAAAGCGATCGCTCCAGTCAGTGAATATTTATTAGCGATAAAGTTATAGCTACCAGAAATAGTCAGCGATCGCGCATTACAAAGCACGAATTTCTTGCCGTATTGGGTAAAGAACTTTTAAACAATACTCTTGCGTTGATGTCATTTAAAGCCCTTAATTTTAGCCCTCAATGACACCTGTAATCAAAGATACTGGGCGCTCATTGTGATAAAACAGGAAAATAATCATGTTGAATAAATTCAAGCTGGGTACCAAATTCACCTTACTTCTATCGCTAGTTTTTATCTTTGGGATTGTTGTTAGTGGGATTGCTTTGTCTAAGGCACTTCAGCACAGAGCCGAAAATGAAATTATCTCTAAAGGTGTAGTTCTCATGGAGACAATGAACTCACTGAGAGACTATACAAATACTCAGATTAGTCCTCTCTTAGCGCAGAGTGCAGAAGCTCAACCAGAATTTATTCCTGAAACAATTCCTAGCTTTTCTGTAAGAGAAGTTTTTGAAGGTTTACGCCAGAAAGGAGAATATAAAGATTTATTCTACAAAGATGCTACTCTGAATCCTACAAATTTGCTAGATAAAACAGATAACTTTGAAGACAAAATTGTAAACCGCTTTCGCAACGAACCAGAAACGAAAGAAATCTCAGGTTTTCGCTCTTTATTTGGCAAGCAAGTATTTTATAAAGCTTTACCGATTGCGATTGAACAAGAGAGTTGTCTCCGCTGCCATTCGACTCCAGCCGCAGCGCCGAAGAATTTGATAAAAACCTATGGCAGTAAAAACGGTTTTGGTTGGCAATTAAATGAAATTATTGGTGCTCAAGTCATCTATGTCCCCGCCGAGCAAGTTTTTGAGAGAGCCAACCGTTCTTTTTTCCTAATTATCGGAATTTTTCTCGGCATTTTTACTTTTGCCGTGCTTATAATTAATTACTTATTAAAACGAACTGTTGTTCAGCCAGTTAAACTCATGGCTAAGCTGGCTCAAAAAATTACTGCTGGTACAACTTCCGATAAAGTTGAGGAATTCGATTTAGAAAGTTTAAAAGATGTTGCCCGTCGTGCCGATGAATTGGGACAGATGGGGCGGGTTTTCGAGAGCATGGCGCGTGAAATTTACGCCCGCGAACAACGCCTGAAACAACAGTTACAGGAACTCCGGATCGAGATTGATGAAGCCAAAGCAGCGCGTCAGGTAGCTGAAATTACAGAGTCGGACTATTTTCAGGAATTGCAGAAAAAGGCTAAACATCTAAGGAAAAGATCCAAAGAATCCGATACATAAATTTAAATTTCCTATCTTGTGTAGCAGCTTAGCATTTAGTCTTTACTCAGCTAAAATTTACACTTTTTCCAATGACTATTTACTTTTACAGTACCCGCGAAAAATATGGTTGTTTCTCTAATTTTTCGCCTCACGGCTTTGAATTAGATGGGTTTTATTGGCCTACCAGCGAACATTATTTTCAAGCGCAAAAGTTTGTTGGAACGCCTCACGCTGACCAAATTCGCCAGGTAAAGACACCGAAGGATGCGGCGAGAATGGGACGAGAGCGATCGCGGCCCCTGCGTCCCGATTGGGAACAGGTAAAAGATGACATTATGCGAAAAGCCGTGCTACGCAAATTTGAGACTCATGCCGACATTCGCGAAGAATTACTTTCTACAGGCGATGAGTTAATTGTTGAAAATGCACCTGGTGATTATTATTGGGGTTGCGGTGCTGATGGTAGTGGCAAGAATATGTTGGGGCAAATTTTAGTAGAAGTGCGAGAGATACTACGCCTTAGCAACCAGCAATAACAGAAAGAATCGGCTCAAGCTAGAGCAGAGCAATTAGCAGAGAGATTGCGCTCAATGGGGATTAATCCAGATGAGGTGTGAGTAAGCGATCGCCTATGCCGTATGCACCCAAAAAGTTTGTGGCTCTGATGACCGCTCACTCTAACGACTAGATGTCTTTATAGGACATTATCTAGCTGTATTGAGAGCAGGAATCAGAGCCACAGTTTAGTTTTATCAGAAGTGCAAGCAGTCTAGGAAACTAGCACTTTATCCCTTAGCGGTTGCCACGCACGGGCACTCGGCTGAGGTAGTCAATGTCAAACGCAGAGACCCGTTGTGGGTAGTTGCGCTTGGTACTGAGCGACGCCGCAACCTCGCGGAACCGGCGGGGATCGCCTTCGGGAAGTTGCCGTTCTTGGTTCTTGCGGCTGTAGAACTTCTCCACAGTAAAGCGCCAATCGGTCTTGACTGTGCCAGCACTTTCGCGGAAGTCTTCGCCATAGCGAGGCGTCACCAGGTTAAAAGGACGCTGTTCCATCCGCTTGCGCTGGTAGGGTACGGTGAAGTCCCCAAAGTTGTCGGTATATTCTTGGCTGTTCACCAAGGCATCAACAAAACCGCTGAAGCCCAAAGTGGCAATTTTAATCGACCAAGCGATTTCTTCGGCTTTGTTGTAAGGCTCCCGACCTAAAAAACGCTTGAGACAAATGTTTACAAGGCGATAGTTGTTATTGACCGAGACAACCACACGGTAAAATGCCTCTGACTTCGCCAGACCAGCAATAAATTCCCTTACTGTAATCGTCGCATTTTTCAGCTGAGATTCTAGGGTAATCTGACGGTTGAATCTGAGGATTTCATGCTCGCTGAAGACTTGGCGATAAGCCGCCCAAATCAGCTGCTCCATTTCTATCGGTGAATTGGCATCTTCCACGCGATAGATGTATGGGGTATCTTCGTTAAGATCCGCTTTTCCAAAGCTCTTAACTCGTTGGTTTTGGGTGGTTGGTTTGTATTCAAGTAATGGCAGTGCCATTTAAAAATCTCCCTTATAAAGTGGTTGAGACTTCCTATTTTCCAGCATCGGGGTATCCTCTGGTCGATGGAATCCCCGTGCTACCGGAGAGGAAAACTTACTTGCGAGTTAATCGAGACTCGTGTCTCTTGCGCTGTATTATCCCGTGTCATGTCGGGAATTTTGATGTTAGCCGTGTTAACGGTAACAGTATTGGTGACAGGTCTTGGGTTGATTGCCCGTGCCATATCCAAAAAGTTTTGCACATTGCCCCATTTGTAGCGTGCACTTTCTTCCTTATCGCGCCAGTAATCGGCGTAGCTAGGCGTCACCAAGTTAAAGGGTCGATCTTTGTAGCGACGACGCTGATAAGGCACCGTACTGTCGCCAAAGTTAGACTGATACTCCTCACTATCGACTAGGGCATCAATGAAGCCGCTCAGTCCCTTAGTGGCAATCTTAATTGACCAGGCGATTTCTTCGTCTTTGTTGTAGGGTGCCCTGCCCAAGATCCGTTTGAGGCAAACTTCGACGACTCGATAGTTGGAGTTTTTCTCAACAACCAAGCGGTAAAATCCCTCAGTCTTCGCCAAACCTCGGATGAAGTCGCGCACAGTAATGGCGCGGTTCTTCACTTGAGATTCTAGGTCAACTTGACGAAAAGAATTGAGGATTTCGTGTTCGCTGAAAACCTGACGGTAGGCTGCCCAGATTAATTCTTCAAGGTCGCTATTGTCAATGCAGTTTTCAAGGCGATAACTCCGGGGAGTATCTTCGTTCGGCACTTCGTAACCCGATACTCGCTGGTTCTGCGAACTGGGTTTGTATGAAAGCAAAGGGATTGACATAGGTAAATTGTTAGTTCCTATCTTGTTGGATTGCTAATTGCCATGAACCATGAACAATTAGCTATTAGCCTTTAGGCTTTGGGCGTTGGATAAAGGTAGCGGTAAGGAAGGGCTACGTCGGTGCGACCTACAGCAGGTTGCAAGTTGGCAGCTTTGCTCCTCGTGTCGGGAATCTCCATGTTTTTAATTTGAGAGAGTACCCGATCTCTGGTGCGCTGGTAGTTGACTTCGCTAGGGGCAATACTCCGAGCCATTTCCAAGAAGTTGTTTGGAATTGCTTGACGAACCGAGGTTTTACCCGTTCCGTTTTGACCCCCCACTTGGAAGTAACTCCGAGTATCTAGACCCATCATGCGACCGCGCCAGTAATCACTGTACCGGGGGTTGACCAAGTTAAAGGGTCGCTCGTTAAACCGGCGGCGCTGATAAGGTACAATCTCATCGCCGAAGTTCTGGCGGTATTCTTCGCTATCAACAACGGCATCGATAAAGCCATGCAATCCCTTGGAAGCAATTACAATTGACCAAGCAATTTGCTCGTCTTTGCCATAGGTAGCGCGTCCCAGAAACCGCTTGAAAGTGATGTCAACTAAGCGGTAGTTGGAGTTCGTGTCTGCCACCAACTGCCGATAAACATCGGACTTGCCCAATCCTCGAATAAACTCGCGCACGGATATGGCTCGATTCCGCAGTTGAGATTCTAGAAAAGGTTGGCGGTAGCTTTCTAAAATTAAATGTTCGCTGATGATTTGCCGGTAGGCAGCCCAGATCAAGTCATTAATTGCCGTGTCTGAGGTTGCATCTGTCAATCGATAAATCTGTGCGTCGTCCTCATCAGGTACTTCGTACCCTTCTACACGCTGATTCTGCGTGGTTGGTGTAATTTCAAGAAGTGGAATTGGCATATTTTTTGTTGTTAGTTGTTAGTTGTTAGCTGTTAGTGATGAGTCCATGAATAAAAGACGAATGGGCCTTTGCTAAGGACTCATCACTAATGACTAGTGAGCCAGCTGAACTCTGGCACGAACTGCTGGGTCATTATCTAAAGCCATTTCCGCTAATCGCTTTTGGATGGACGGGCGGACTTCCAACTGAGTGGAGAGTGCTTGCAAGCCGACGACAGCGGCGTAGCGAATCGCCCAGTCCTGGTCTTGAGAAATGAGCAGCAGGGTTTCTAATGCCCTAGCGATCGCGCTTTGAATCTGTTCGGCATTCAATGTGTGCCAGCGGAGGTTTCCCAGCCCTTTCGCAGCAGCGCGGCGAACGCTGGGCGCGAAGTCGGTGACTGCTGCCTCTACTAAGATGTCTAAAGCGCGAGGATCGGCGATTCCGGCTAGGGCACGAATCGCATAAGCCCTGGCACCGTAGTCATAGGCGTCCAGTTTCTCCAGCAAGGGTTGTACGGCAATTTCCCCTAACTGAATCAGCCCTTCTACTGCTGCTACTGCCGCTCCTGGGTTGTTGTAACCTAAGACGGCGATCAGGGTCGGAATCCCAACTTCTAGACGAGCAGCAGCTAAGGCTCGGACTGACGCCACCAAGCGTCCGGGGGAATCTGCCTGTTCAATGGCACGAATCAGTTCTTGGGGCGAATCAGTCATTAGTCCATCATCGGCGCTCGGTGGTCAATGGCGAATGCGAATTGTCAATTGCCATTTGTTAAGTATCTGAGCATAAATAAACGAAGCAGTAGGGTGGGAACTGCCACCCGTGCCGTGCAATGGGTGGGCAGTGCCCACCCTACCTATAGGCTACGTGCTGTTTAAGTTATGTCTACCTACTTACTGATTGCTAGTTGTTAATTGCCATTTGCTACTTGCGATTAGCCATTAGAAAACGACAATTGACTATAACAAAGCATCCATCAGGGTCATCACCCTGATGGCGTCAGCAGATAGCGAATTCGGTTCATCTGGGTGTAAAGACGCGATCGCTCGCGCCTGTACGTGTTCCAGCAGCCCTTTGAGGGCAATGAGTTTGAAGCTATTTTCGGTGGCAGCACTGGCGATCGCTTCCGCTGCTGGCAGATAACCAATCGCACCCAAGTCTGATAATACGATGCGGCGCAGTTGCAGATCGCTGCCTTCCAATGCTTGAACCAAGCGTTCCCCATAAACGGAATCTTCCGTTAACTGGTACATTGCCCGCGCTGCTGCATATTGCACCCGCGCGACAGGATGCTCCAGAAACGGTTGAATCTGAGCAGTTGCTTCCGCCGCTTGAAGTGCTCCTAAGGCTTCCAGCACTGCTTCATAGGGTTGTGTCAGATGGGGTCGCCCTGGTACTGGCAGAGCGGCTGCCACACCCCCTTCTAGCAGTTGCATCAGTTCCGGAATGCAGGTGCGATCGCCTAGCATTCCCAAAGACTGAGCTGCGGCTTCTCGAACATAGAAGTCGGAGCAGCGCAAACAACGAATCAGCCCTGGAACGGCTCGGCGATCGCTTAGTTTCCCTAGCGCTCGTGCGGCATTGCGACGGAGGGGGTATCCACCTAGCTCTGTCCGATCCGATTCATCCTCCAAAGCTGTAATCAGAGCTTCTACAGCAGCAGACTCGCGCACGCGGAATTTACCCAGCCACCAGGCAGCATAGTAGCGGAGACTTAAATCTTCATGGCGGAGATTGGCAATTGCCTGCTCCACCGTTAGCGGTTCGCTACCCGGTGGATTTCCGGACGGTGAGTCTGATTCAGAATATCGATCGGGATTAGGCGATCGCATCGTAGGAGTGCAATGACTTGGCTTTTACGATCATGGCTGAATGGGCTTTCTGGGTAAGCTGAATCGGCTTAGCGCTTGCCTTCAGCGTCATGATTTTGATGGGCTGTTGTCGCTTGGCTTTTAGCTTCGCTGTCTCCATCCAGAGTTAAGGGCTGAATGTTGACGATTCTGCCACCCATGCGGTTAATCCGCTGCATTTCTTCATTCATGCGGCTGTAGGGCACTGTGATATAGAAACTGCCACTACGGCGAATGGGATAGCTGAGTTTGTCAGATTCGTAAGTCTGACGTAAACCTTCGACTTCGTAGCGAAATACCCGATTGGCAGCGTCACCCAAAGTACCGCTCCCAAGTGCAGTTTGTCCAAACATCGTTGAAATAGCTCCTGTAATTGGGTTGAAAACAGTTGAGGGGGTGATGACATGAAACTTGATAGTTGGTGCCATCACCATTGTCAAAAAAGACTCATTCAAAAAAGACTAAGTGCGATGACACTTAGAATTTGCTCACCTTAAGCGGGTGTAACGCTGACAATTTTGCCGCCCTGTTTCGTAATTTGCTGTAGTTTTTGGGACAGCTGCTCGTAGGGCACTAGGAAGGCGTTGCTACTGCGACGGACTTTCGGGTAGCCTGGGCTGAGAATTCCAGACACTTCAATGCGATAAACCCGTCCGCTTTGTTCCTTAGTACCGCCGAGGGCTTTTCTGGGGGCCGCGTTTTGAGGAATCGCTGCCGATCTCCAGGACGAAGAACTGCCAGAGGGTTGGAAAATTGTAGAAGCCTCATTTCGGCTCAATTCGCCCATCAGTCGGGGAGTTTTTCCTCCAACTTGGGAGCGATCGCTATTCGCATAACCCCGATACAGGCGGAACATACGAGTAAAGCCGGTCGTTCTCACTCCCGGCTCTACCATAAATCCACGATAATAAGGGACAACGTTGTTTCCGAAGTTGGCTTCATACTCAACGCTGTCGATGTAGGAATCGATTTCTGCGTCGTACCCCTGTTCCTCATAGATATTGAGGTGGGAGTTTATCTCATCCTCTGCGTAAGGTGCCCGCCCTAGCAAATGCTTGTAGTTGAGTTCGATCAAGCGGGTATTGGAATTGCGAAAGAAAAACTTGTTTTTGTATAGATCTGACTTAGCGATCGCGCGGACAAAATCTCTTACCGTTATATTTCCTTGCCGAAGCTGCGATTCAGCATAGGTTAGGCGTTCCGACTTCATGATGTAATCGTTGCCTAGTACCTGACGGTAAACCGCGCGGATTACCGCTTGCAGATCGTCCTCTGTCCAGTCAGGCCGCAGTTCCACCCGTGTTTCATCAAATGCAGAAAGACCTAGGCGGCCTGCTGCTGCTAAATTCGACGCCACTAAACCGGCCATTCTTGCTCTCCCAACGCAACAACTTTTTAAGATTTTTATACTCAAATTGAGAAAAACAATGCCCGGAAAAATTAGCAACTGCTAGCAAGCACGCCAACACTCGCTGATTCTTCCGGGCACCGCACCTGAATACTAGCTCAGGGCGTTAATGGCGTAGTCGATGTAGGTGTTGGCTTCGTTAGCAGCTTGACCAGTCAGACCATGATTGGCCTTGATGTTCTTGAGGGCTTCTACGTACCAGCTGTTGGACAGCTCGAATGTGCGGTTGATTTCATCCAAACCGGCAATCAGGTACTCGTCCATTGGACCTGTACCACCAGCAACTAGACAGTAGGTAACCATCCGCAGATAGTGACCGATGTCACGGGCACACTTGGATTTACCACGAGAGTCAGAAGCATACTGAGGCCCCTGCATCTGGGTGGTGTATGGGAACTTTTGGTACACGGCTTGAGCAGCACCATCAATCAGTTGCTGAGCCTTTTGGGTCAATGCACGGGCAGCTTCCATGCTGGCAGCGGCACGCTCAAAGCGACCGTTAACAGCAGTCAGTTCGGTGTTGCCTAAGAAACGACCTTGGGTATCGGCTGCGCCGATGGCTTCAGTAATCGGGGTCTTCATTGTTGAGGTATCTCCCTAAAAGTGTTTGCAAAGTTTTCGACTAAACAACGCGAATGTTCGCGTCTATCCAACAGCAAGCTTGCTAGTTGTTCTTAAGCAACAGCAGATGAGGCACGATCGAAGTAGCTAGCTACTTCAGACATCAGTTGGCTACAGTCGCCCTTGGTGATGCCAGTGGGGTCATTAGCGATTTTGACCGCAGCTTCTTTCATCTTTTGGACGCCAGCAGCAACAGAACCACCAGGAACGCCTAGAGCTTGGTAGGTTTCGCGTAGACCGTTCAAGCAGCGATCGTCCAACACGCTAGAATCACCAGCAATTGTGGCATAGGTAACGTAGCGCAGGATGATTTCCATGTCGCGGAGGCAAGCTGCCATACGACGGTTGGTGTATGCGTTTCCACCTGGTTGAATCAGTTGAGGCTGCTCTTCAAACAAAGCACGAGCGGCGTTGGCAACAATGCTGGAAGCATTGCTGGTGATGCGGTTAACGGTATCCAAACGCTTGCTGCCATCCTTGACAACATTGGTCAGGGCATCGAGCTGCTCGGTGCTCAAGAATTCACCGCGGGCATCAGCCTGAGAAACAACCTTGGCGAATGCATCTAACATGAACTCAATCTCCTACTACTGATTTGGATGAGTGTGGTTTTTTAAAACGTCGATATTTGTCAAGCAGAGCTACTTCAATCTATTGAATCAGCTCTTGGATTGGTCAAGCCCAGACATAAGTCCAACACGCTTTTTAAGTCGCTCTCCCATCCCTTCTGTTACTTTACCTGCAACAAATTGGTTTTCACAGAAATATGAGAAAAGTCCGTGCTTTTATGAGAGATTTGCAACCTTGATAAATCCGTGTCTTGTTTAACTTTTGTCTGTTATTGATCCCTCCGGTTATTTTTATACAACGCCTTCGCAGCTTTGTTTTTTAAGATTTATTAAGCAATCTCAAGAGCCATGAATAAAAGCTCAAATCCTTACCCTTCCAAGGGTCTTGGATTTTATTTCCCACATACTTCGTTACAATTCTCCAAGTATTTATACTCAAAAAAGCCAAGGTTTTTGTTTTTATGGTTTTTTAATATTTGTTTAAAAAGTTTCTCGGCAAGGGTTAGGGGTTTTTTGGAACTAAATGTAATTATGTAGTTTTATGTAAATATATAAAGCCTTATCGGTCTATCGATTGTGGATTAGTGGCAGCAATTCGTCTTCGCAGCACATCGAGAAGCTTTACAAATGCTGAGGGTAGGGGTGCGATCGCTTCTATCAACTCCCCGGTTACTGGATGTTGCAATCGAAGCCGCCAAGCATGGAGCGCTTGACCGGGAAGATTGACCCCGACAGAGTGACCGGAACTGTAAACGGGATCTCCCACAATTGGATAACCGATGTAGGCACTGTGAACGCGAATTTGGTGGGTGCGACCTGTTTCGAGTTGGAAAAGCATCAACGTGTGGTTTCCCAGGCGTTCCTGCACCCGCCAGTGAGTCATCGCCGCTCGTCCCCCCTTCTCTACAGGTACGACAGCCATTTTTTTGCGATCGCCCGAATGACGACCGATAGGCTGGTCAATCGTGCCGCCCTCAGCGCGGGGAGAACCGTAGACGACGCCCAGATATTCCCGACGTGCGGTTTTAGCTTTTAGTTGAGCTTGCAGGTGTTGGTGGGCTTGGTCGGTTTTAGCAACAACCATTGCCCCCGTCGTATCCTTGTCAAGACGATGGACAATTCCCGGACGTTGCACCCCGCCAATTTCCGCGAGAGGACAGTGGGCTAAAAGAGCGTTGACGAGAGTGCCTGCTTCGTGTCCTGCGGCTGGATGAACGACTAAACCTGCTGGTTTGTTGATGATAATTAGGGAATCATCTTCATAAAGAACATCTAAAGGGATTTCTTCTGGTTGCAGGTCTAGCGATCGCACTTCTGGAATCGTTAAAGATAGGCGATCGCCCATTTGCATGGTTGCTTTCTTCGACGTGCAGACGGTGCCGTTCAGTAGCACGTTGCCGTCTTCAATTAGTTTCTGGATGCGCGAACGGGATAAATCTGGTAGTTGTTGGGAAAGATAGCGGTCAATGCGACTGCCTGTTTCTTGAACTTCGAGAGAGATTGAATGGGGGGAATTCACGAATTCACTGTTTAAGTTGGAAACGAACCGCAGAGGACGCAGAGGACGCGGAGGAAGAGAAACAGGAACAAAGGTTAGTGAGGGCGGCGCGATCGCATTTTAGTACGAGTGGGAAGACTTGTTTCTTAAGAGTAGCAGTGTAATTACTGCATCCTAGCCGAAACAAATTTACTTTATTTTCCTAATTTCCACTCTTCCGCGCCTGGTAATTTACTCAATTCCTCACTAATAATGTCGCGCAATGCCTTGGCTGAATTGGAATAGGTCAAGCTTAGAAGTTTATTTGCTGCGACAATTATCTCCGTTCTGCTTACCATATCTTGTAGTTGAAATGGGGTATAATTCTCATTCAAAACTTCCACACTTGCCGCGAATATAGCATCTTCAAAAGAATTTTCTAGATAAGATTTCCATTCATTCTGGTTAATATAGAAGGAAGTTCTATTTTCTTTAATATTCAAAGCTTGAATCTTTAGAAGCAAATCTCGAATAGAAACTGCCCAAGAATTAGTTAAACGCTGCTCAATTTGATTCTTTATCAAGTGAACCAGCATTCTACTGAGAAAGCTCTCAATATTCTGCAAAATAGCTTTTTTACTCATCCCTTCCAAATCATCCACCAGGGACAAAGCATCTTCGTATCTTCCTTCCAGAATGGAAGCTTTTAAGTCGGTGAGTTCTTGAGTCATTGTCAACTGACCTCACTTTTACATCGCAAAATTATGTGGTACGCGGGTATAGACTAGGCTATTGACTATCAGAAGGATGCGATCGCTCTCGGCACTTTTCTGAGAGCGATCGCATCCTTACTTATACACAAAATCCTCCTAAGTTCGAGGAACTTCCACTTTGGTTTCAGGCAGATTACTGCTTTGTTGAGGAATCTGTTGTTGCAGAAATGGTTTAACCCTCTCAGGTGAACTTGACCCTCGATAAGCGCCACAATAATACATACTTAGAACCGCTTTGAATGCCCAGTGATTTGACGGCACATCTGAGAAAGGATTGGGTAAAGTATCGGCTTGGTCTTGGGCACAGGCTTCCAAAACTGGATCTGAAGTTGGTTGCGCTGGAGATGAGGGCGTTGTTGGGGCGATCGGTTCGGGATCTTGCGCCTTAGCTGGAGCCACGAAGCCAATAGTGGCAAGGAGTATAGCTGTTGCGATTTTGAGTTTCATGGTTTGCGAGGAACAACTGTACGGGCAACTTTCTCTTAAAGTTGCCCCTCCTCAAAACTAACAATTACTGGCGTTACATTGGCTGTTCCAATTTGTGGATAAATCCTAATATCTCATCCGAAGGCTTTGCGATCGAAAGCCTCTTGGTTACAGCGTTCGGCGCACAAGATCGGCTAAACGTTCGGCACTGTCAGGGACTGCTAGCGTAGCAGCTTTTTGAGCCATTTGTTGTAGCTGTTCGGGCGACTGCAATAAATTTAATACCTTACTTTCTAGTAAATGAGGCGTCAGCTCTGACTGCCGGAATACCAAACCAGCGCCTGCTGAGTTAAAAATTGCCCCATTGTAGACTTGATGATCTTCGGCGGCGAAAGGGTAGGGAATGAGAATCGCTGGGGTTTGCGTAACCGCAAGTTCAGTTAATGTCCCAGCGCCAGCGCGGCTAATTGCCAGGTTCGTCCGTTGCAAAAGTGCCGCCATATTGTCATAAAACGGCATGGAAAGATACTGAGGATGCTGGAAACTTTGGGCATCAGGGTCATTATCGCCCGTCAGATGGACAATCCAGGCACCGGCATTCAACCACGCGGGGGCGCACTCGCGGACGATTTGATTAACGGCAACAGCGCCCTGAGAGCCACCGACGACTGCAATCAAGGGGACATCTTCAGGAATCGGCAACTCCAGCTTTTGGGGGGTGCGAAACTGGGCGCGAACTGGGGTGCCTGTGTAGGCGGTTCCAGCGCGGGGTAGGTAATGGGCTCCATATTCAAACCCCAGCGCCACGCTATTACACCACGGACTCAACCAGCGAGTCACTTTGCCGGGGAGGGCATTGGATTCGTGCATAATCACCGGGATTCCAATAGACCGCGCGGCAATAATCGCCGGTGCAGCAATGTAACCCCCTGTGCTGAATACACCCTGAAAATTCTTGTCTTTAAGTAGCTGGCGTACCTGCCGGATGGAACCCGTCAGTCGCAGCAGAATGCCCAATGTCCCCAGTCCAAACCCTTGTTGAAACCCTTCCACCTCAATGGTGTTGAGGGGATATTGAGCCGGAACTAACTGGGTTTCTAGGCGGTTCGGGACACCCAACCACTCAATTTCATAGTCTGGCAGTTTCTCGGCTAGCGCGATCGCGGGAAATAAATGTCCCCCAGTACCACTCGCTGCAATTAACAATCGTTTCGGTTCATTTGCCAAAGTTTCTATCTCCTACTGGCTGTCCTGGCTCGGATAAGATTAAAAATCAGTTATAAATTAGCCAATAGAGCATCCAGGATTTCTACTCTTTAGCACGTCTGTTGCTCGACACGGTTTTCTTTATCCAATTATTCAAACACGTCTGTGATGCGTAACCAGATAACTCCGTCTGTCAGCTTGTTCCAGTCTCTCATCAAGCAAAAGTCGAAAATTTTTGCCTTTATAATTTTTACGTCCCTGCTTCATCCAAACACTGTTCGAGCAGCGAGTCCAGAAACAGCACCCGCCGAGCTAAAAAATTCTCTCACGCAAATTGATGCAGCTGCCAATCGTCAGGATGTCAATGCGGTGATGCAGTTCTATAGCCAGAATTTTACCCATTCTGATGGCTTAAATCGTCAGAGCCTGCAACAGACTTTAACTCAACTCTGGAAGCGCTACCCAAACCTGAATTATCGTACAGAACTCAAATCTTGGGAAAAGGAAGGCGATGCCCTTGTTGCGGAGACGGTAACTCAGATTACTGGCACCCAGCGAATCGATGGCAAAAATATGAAGTTTGAGTCCGCCTTGCGATCGCGTCAGCGCTTTCAAGGTCAAAAAATTGTCCAGCAGGAGATTCTGGGAGAACGCACTCAGACGACCGCAGGCGTAAAGCCTCCCACGGTGGACATGAAATTACCGGAAGAGGTGCGTATTGGTCAATCCTATAGCCTTGATGCAGTGGTCCAAGAACCCCTAGGCGACGATTTGATGTTGGGAGCAGCAGTGGAAGAACCCGTGCGGGGCGATCGCTTTGCCAAACCCGCGCCGGTGGATCTGGAGTTACTGTCATCGGGTGGAATTTTTAAGGTAGGTCGCGCTCCCCTGACAAAAGGGAATTATTGGGTATCAACGGTTGTAATCCGCGAACAAGGCATGACAACCGTTACTCAGCGCCTGCGGGTTGTAGAAGGCGGTCGCCCTTCCAAATAGTTTTGAGTTTTGAGTTTTGAGTTTTTAATTTAATTGAAAATTCAGAACTCAATCTTCAGAATTTGTAGCGACTTTGTTTAATTGGCAAGGAATATTTTTACATACTGAAAAAAACGCGAATAAAAGAGGATTTTACGAATTACTTAGATTGCTATAGAATTTAGTTAAAGCAAATGATTTCCATCAAAGACAAAATCGTTGTAATTACTGGCGCGAGTAGTGGAATTGGTGCTGCTTGTGCCAAGATGTTTGCCCAAGCGGGTGCCAAACTGATCTTAGTGGCTCGACGCCAAGAGCGGTTGCAGGAACTCGCAGATGAACTTAGCAAAGAATTTTCTTGCCAGTTGCATCTACTAGCACTAGATGTACGCGATCGCGCTTCTGTTGAATCCGCCTTTTCTTCTCTGCCAGATGCTTGGGCTGAGGTCGATATCTTAATTAACAATGCTGGTCTTAGCCGGGGGTTAAATAAACTCCACGAAGGCAGCATTCAAGACTGGGAAGAAATGATCGATACCAATATTAAAGGCTTACTTTATTGCACCCGCTATTTAGTGCCAGGAATGGTAAAGCGGGGTAAAGGTCATGTGGTGAATCTTGGCTCCATTGCCGGTCATCAAACCTATCCTGGTGGCAATGTTTACTGTGCTTCTAAAGCCGCTGTGAAATCTATTTCCGAAGGTTTAAAGCAAGACCTTTTAGGAACACCTGTGCGAGTGACTTCTGTAGATCCTGGACTAGTAGAAACGGAATTTAGTCAAGTGCGATTTCATGGAGATAGCGATCGCGCTCAAAAAGTTTACCAAGGTTTAACACCTTTAACACCAGAAGATATCGCAGATGTAATATTTTTCTGTGTCACTAGACCTGCTCACGTTAATATCAGCGAATTACTTTTAGTCCCCACCGATCAAGCCACTGCTACCCAAGTTCATCGACGAATTTAAGGTTAATTTCGTCTTTTTAAACGCAAAGGTATACAAAGGTTGATGCAAAGGTTGGCAGAAAAAAAATACGTCTTGGCGAACCTTGGCGATTTCCTCTGCGAACCTTTGCCTTTAAGCGATTTCAGCTACACTTCCACCGTTTCTTTACTCTTCAGGGGCACGTAATAATCGCCGTTAGCGTCAACTCCCACCTTTCCAATTACCTCGTCGCCGGTAATCAATCTTGCCCCACGTTTGCGAGTCCAATAGTTCCAACCCCACTGGAGCATGACGATAAGTTTATTATCAAACTCAATTAAGAAGTAGATGTGAACAAATACCCAAGTGAGCCAAGCGAGCAAACCGGAAAACTTCACATAACCCAAATCGACTACCGCAGCATTTCGCCC
>NZ_JACJOQ010000546.1:0-23345 GCF_014695635.1 Coleofasciculus sp. FACHB-712
TAATTTCCTAATCGATGTGTTTTCTTGTTCGTATGCTTTGACTACTTTTTCTCGAAAGTCGATGGAGTAAGGTTTCATTCTACCTGTTCATGCACTGACCTCAATGTACTCTATATACCTGCAATCTGCTGTATTTAAGCACAAGGTTTAAAATAAAGGTAATTTTAAAGTAATGGTAATTGTATTTTCCAATTAACACTCGGCAATTTACTCTTAAAAAATACAAATAAAAAAACTAGCAAATACCATCCACTGTTATTTGAATAGAGAAGGCGATCACACTTAGTAAAATTTGAGCGATCGCATCTTCGTATATTTAAATTTTACGCCGTCACTGCCTCGTCTTCAGCTTCATCTCTGACTTTGAAATACCAGTACAGGTTAGCAACAGCTAAATTTGAGGCTTTCTGTAAATTTGAGGTAACTAAAGTTTTATAACCTGCGATCGCAGCTTGCTGACTAATATAAGATTCTGGCTCTCGACGTAGTTCAGGCTGCATCATAAATTGAAGCTGATTGCAAAGGGATACGAAATGAGACTTTTGCTTTAAATTTTCATAGAGTAAATGTTCTGGAGGTACTGCCAAAGCAGTTGTATCTGTACTAACTATGACTTCTGAATTGCTAAAATCAGCACTTTGGAGTAATTTTAGTTCTGAAGGTGGGAGGCTTTGCATCCAATCAACTTGATTTCGCCAAGATTCTAATACAGCCAGATCGTGATCGTGAATGCGGGTGATTTCAGGAAAGAGAAAATCAAGCTCATCCTCTGTTTCACAGCTATTAATAACATTAAGGGAATCTTGACGGATTTTGTCTTGGAGGTGCGATAGGCGATCGCTTACAGCAGAAGGCTCATTCTGCACCTGATAAGTTGTAATAATTGCCTGCTCAATTGCCCAAGCACATTCCAACCTGCGAAGCTGGCCAGCCGAACAGGTTGCTTCTAACAGCTCACTGCTACCATAATCAGCTAAAGCCTGAAATAACATCCCTCTAGCACCATCAATTTCAGCATTTCTACGGTTCGCATCTTGTATTTGCATTGCAGAGCGAAGACGGTGAAGCGCCTGAGTAAATAGCCCGTAAGCTCGAATTAAAATTGTCCGATGGTTCCTGAATTCGACATCCTGAGCAACTTGCTCAATCAATTCTTTAATTTCTGCACCTTGGTCTTTTAAAGCTTGTTTTAAATCAATAAAACCTTCTTTGACTTCCAGCCTTAGCTGTCCTACTTCTTTTCTCAGTTTCATTGTCTGGTGCAGGTTCACTGCTGCCAATGCCCCCACAGCCATCGTTCCAACCCCAATAAAGGCTGTAGTTGCTTGCAGCACTCCTAAGCTTGTCTGGATAGTTTGCAGTCCAGCTTGGACAGTTTGAAATCCCATGTGCGTTTGATACATCTGCACTCCACTTGTAACCAAGTGTAAAGGGCTTACCAGCGGCGATAGAGGGCTATTTTGGGCTACAGCACCGATGGCATGGGCGACAAACTGCCCAGTAGATGCGTCTCTAGCCATGCCGATTGGGACTCCTGCTGATGTAAAAACTTGCACATATTTACCAGCCTCGATAGCAGCCTGAATTGCAGGAGCAAATTGAAAATACATATTTCTACTTTGTTATTAGCTAATGTTTTCGAGCCTAGCTTGTCTTACTCGGCGAAGATAACAGTATTTCCACGGAGTTAGTTTCTGCTGAATCTGGGAATACTAGAGTACAAATACGCTATAGGCTCACAGACTTTATGGATATTTCACTGGTTAGCTCTGAAGCTGTTGATTTGTTGTCGCGGATTACTGGACAAAAGCTGCGTAAACAGGATCTGACTCCTCCGGTGATATTTTTAGCAGCTTTGATAACCGTTCTGTTGGGAGTGATGCTTTTAGATGGCACAGTCACCGATGAGGAAAAACGACGCTGGCAGCAAACCATCAATCGTTTTATTCCTTCAGAGTATGCGCGTCAGCTATCACAACTGATGAGTAAGGGAGTCCGACAGAATCAAGTTTATAAAAAACTGAATGAGTTGCTAATGCTGACGGCTCCGTTTTCAGAATCAGAAAGACTGTTGTTGATTGGCTTTGGCTATGAAATGTCAGCAGCAGATGGGGATATGGACGCTCGTGAGAAGAAGTATTTAGAAGTAATTGCTAATCGGTTAGAGATTAACCCACAACACTTGGCAGTTTTAGAAGCGGGATTCAGTCATCAAGGCACTGTAGAACCAGCAGCTTTGGAGGAGGTGCAGTCTTTACTCGATCCCGCTCGCTTCCATGCGCTTGATGCAGTATTTATCAAGGCTGCTAATGATATGTTGGCGGTTCTACCTGCTAAACCTAAACAGCAAGCCAAGCAACAACAGCGCCTAAGCTTGTCCTATGAGGAGCTACAGCGGTTTCAAGGGTATCGGCAACAGTTAAAAACCGCTTCTAAGCAACTCGCCGAGATTATCCAAGACGGCACGAATCAGGGTGTACTGCCTAACAATCTAACAGCACAAGTAGAGCAAGTGTCTCAGAAATTGAGTTCTCAGCGCTTCCGAGTGGCAGTTGTAGGAGAGTTTAGCCAAGGAAAATCAACATTACTGAATGCTCTACTAGGTGAAGAAATTCAACCTGTTAGAGAAATTCCCTGTAGCGGCACGGTGACAGTTCTCAGATATGGATCGCAAAAACGAGTAATTTGCCGTTATAAAGATAAACGAGAGGAAGAAATTCCATTTGAACAGTACAAAATAAAGGCAGCAATTTCAGAAGAAGCCGCATTGGATTGTGTCAGTGATGAATTAGCTCGTTCTGATATTGAAGAGATTATTTTTGAACATCCCGATCTAGAGCTATGCCGAAGTGGTGTCGAAATAGTGGATTCTCCAGGATTGAATGAACATCCTGACCGAACTGCGATTACTCAACAACTACTCAAAGATACTGATGCCGCGATTTTCCTAATCAATGCCTCACGTCCTCTAACTCAAGGAGAACGCGACTTGATCCAAGATTTGAAGACTCAACTGAACGGTGGGAAGACAGATAAGGCTGCCAAAAATCTGTTTGTAGTTGTGAATTTTATGGATCTGCTGCGTAGTGAAAATGGTCGGCAGCAGGTTCGGCAACGGATTGAAAGGTTCGTTCAGGGTCAAAATCCTATCATTGCAGGTGAAAACCGCCTTCATTTCATCTCGGCTCAAGCGACGCTGGATGCAATTTTTGCGGGGAGTGAGAATGATTATCTGAAAACGTTTCAGAAATTTACAAAGGCTGTCGAAAACTTCCTAATTACTGAGCGGGGATTGATAGAGTTTCAACAATCTACAGAAGGACTCAAGCAGTTAATTGAGGTTTCTTGTGATGAACTAAATCAATTCGAGCAGATTTTAGAGGGTAAGTTGAAAGTTTCTGAAGAAGATAAGCATAAAATCTTTGAAGAAATGGGTGAAGCCAGTGGGCGTGATGTCAGAATCCAACTACTAGCAGAGCAACTGATAGTAAAATCATGCGAACAAGCTGAAGAATCTTGGAATGAGTGGGCTGAAGGAATAAGCGATCGCATAACACAGAAAAGTAACGACTGGTCTTCCGAATATTCACACCTTTGGGGACAAAAAGACTTAATTAGGGATTATGCAGATCAGTTTGTTCGAGATTTAACAAAAGAACTAGATGACTGGGGTAATCAAAAAATTAGAGATTCGATTTTGAAACAAAACGTAGAAATTATTGATAATGAAATTAAGCAAGAAATAGAATATATTCGGAAAAGGTTTCAATTTTTTGATCGGCGACTCAATACTAGCCTGGTTAATCAACTTAATGTTGCAGCTGCGGAAACTCTTGGCGGACTAGGGGCAGGTGGATTAGGTATCGCTTCATCCATTAACTCCGATATTGGTGGTGCGGGAGGTTTCTTTGGTGGGTTAGGAGCAGGTGGATTAGTTGCTGGTGCATTGCTAATATTTACAGGGCTTGGTATTGTTCCAGTAATTCTGGGTGGGTTAGCTGCTGCGGCTGGTGGTTCCTTTGGTTTTGGGCTTTTAGATGTTGATGGAATACACAATCAGATAAAACAGAAAATATGTGATCTAGGCCTTGAAAAATTTAGGCAGTCAGAGGAAGCAATCTTGGGGAAGATTGGAAAAAAAATTGACTCAGTTTTTAATGATAAAGCTGACGCAGCGAGTAAAGCTATTGCACAAGCCATCTCTATTTCAGAAAACTTGCTAGAGCAGCAGGAAAAAGTTCACCAAGAAACACTAGAACAACGTGAGGCTGAACAAGTTTTTATCGCCGAGAAGCGGCGGGAACTTGAGCAAGTGCAGAAGAATATGGAAGCTATCCTTCCTTGTTGATAACTTAAGAAAGTGAAGAGAAAAGCAACACCCTATTTAACATCTGCCCAAAGTGCTACGCGATCGCTACCGCAAAAAAAAGGGAGGCTACGAAAAGCGATTAGTTTAGCGGTCAAAAAGCAAATTGGTATGATTAGTCCGCGCAGGCAGACTTTGTTCGGATCGCCGCGCTTTCAATCGCCACAGCTTATTTAACGCACCACTTGCCGCATATAATTTGCCCAAACTTGGGCAGCTTGTCCGCTACTTCCTCTCGTTGGAGTGTTGTCGTCATTTCCCAGCCAGATGCCGGTGACGAGATCCTGACTGGGAACGTAGCCAATAAACCACAAGTCAACGCCGCTATTCGTGGTGCCCGTCTTCCCCACCTCTCCGAATCCAATCGACGCCGCCCGTGCCGTACCCCCTCGCACTGCGCCCCGAAGCATATTCGTCATGGTATCTGCGATTCCCTGTGACAGCACCCGCTTCGTTGCCCCTGCTTCCTCCTCGAAGGAGTAAATCACCCGGCAGGTTTGCGGATTGTTGAAATCTTTGCAATCGCTGCTGTCCCGAATCCGCTGAATAGCGTGGGCGCGATTCCAGACGCCGCCATTTTCCAAGGCACCGAAAGCCCCCGTCATCTCTAAAACGGTAGTTTCGCTTTGACCCAACACCAAACCGGGAACCGGATTAAGCGGCGTTGTGATGCCCAGTCGTCGAGCCATCTCCACCACCCGATCTAAACCAACATCCTGCGCCACCCGCAGCGCGATCGCATTCTCAGACTGGGCAAGCGCGGTGTACATATCCGTCCCGCTACCCCCTACTCTTTCGCACCCCCGAAAGCGTTGACTCTGCCACACTAAAGGGGCGCAAGAATAAAACTTTCCCGGCGAGTTACCTTGTTCAAGTGCCGAAGCGTAGGCAAAAATTTTGAAGGTGGAACCCGGTTGTCGTTTGGCTTGAGTCGCGCGATTAAATTGACTTTTTTGATAATCTGTGCCACCGACCAAGGCGCGAATTGACCCGTTGCTGGAGTCGAGGGTGACAATTGCTCCCTCAGAGAACCTGTAACTTCCCCCAATGGTATTAACTCCGTTGCGGAGGGCAGTTTCCGCCTTTTGCTGAGTCTCCAGATCCAGATTGGTTTCGACAAAAAAATTGCCTTCTTTTGCCAGTTGATCTCCCAACAAGAATTGGAGTTCGGTGAAAACGTAGCTGTAAAAATAGGGTGCCTTGATGCTAGCCAAAGCTTCTCTGGCTTTGGGGCTAACGTCAATCCGCGATCGCCTTGCTCTTTGAGCTTCTTCCGCACTGATAAACCCTAGATTTGCCATGCGGTTAATAATGCGATCGCGCAGTCCAATCGCTGTTTTATAATCCCGAATCGGATTAAAACTATTCGGTGCTGGCAAAATCGCCACCAGCGTCGCCGCTTCAGAAATATTTAAGTCTCTGGCAGATTTGTCGAAATAAAACTGAGCCGCGTCCTCAAACCCGTTCGCGCCAACTCCCAAGTAGATGCGGTTCAGATAATTCCGCATGATCTCGTTCTTACTGTAGAACGTCTCCAGCTTCAGAGCGACGATCGCTTCCTTGATTTTTCGCCCCGCGCTATCTTCTGTCCCCACATACTCCCGAAACAAACTCCGCGCCAACTGTTGCGTAATCGTGCTACCGCCTTGACGAATTCCGCCTCCCTTGACATTCGTCACCACCGCCCGCAGCGTGCCAACGGGATCGACCCCGAAGTGCCAGTAATAGCGGCTGTCTTCCGATGCAATCACCGCTTGAGGCAGATACTTGGAAAAATCTGATAATCGCCCCAATTCCCGGTGCGCTATCGTTCGGGGACGCTGTAACGGCGTTCCGTCATCAGAATTAATTACTACTGGCCCTTGTACGCCAGCGGGCAAAGGTCGAATCGGAATATTGCGCCACTCAAAAAGAATCCACAATGCCAATAAACTGGTCAGTCCACCCACCCCATAGAGGGCGTAACGAGTCGCCAGGACGTACCAGGGGGGAGGATTGTGGTACTGAAGCCGAACCGCATCCGCCAATTCCGGTGGTCCTAGGGTGAGGATATCGCCGTGGCGTAGTATGAGGCTATTGAGCCGCCGTCTCCCTCGGTAGATGCCATTGGTAGAGTTTTCATCTTTAATGACAAAAGACTGCCCGCGCCGTCCTTCTCGGTTTAATGAAAGATGAATCTGACTGATAACTGGGTTCCGCACCACGATATCGCAAGATTTAGAACTGCGTCCCAGTAAATAGCGATCGCCCAATAGTGGATAAACCTCTGCCTTAGCAGCACCGGCATCCTGCACCCATAGTTCCGGCACTCTGGCATTGGGCTTCAGCGCCAGCGCATTAAAATTTACCTTAGCTTGAATGGTCTGTACTGCCTGAGTTAGTTGACCCAGGATGGTTTTAGGCGGTTGTTGGGGTGAGGTCATGTCAGAGGCAAAAGGCTCAATGCGACAAGCAAGAGGTTTGTACTAAATATTCTAATCTCTTGCCTAGGGAGGCGTTGTGAAAAAGAGAAAGAGCTTACAAAGATAGGTTTTAACAAATCGTCTTTTAAAAAACTAAAGAAGGGAATTAATTATCAACGGAAAAATCAGCTTTCTCCCACTTCCCTCTGCTTCCTCTGCCCTCATCTCTTCAGCGTGGTCTGCCAGATGAGGAAGGTTGATTCCAAAACCAGGCAATCAATAAACACACCATGCCTACATTAATAAACATATCTGCCAGATTAAATACTGCAAAGTGAATCAGCCGAAAATCCAAGAAATCAACGACGCAACCATTGAAAAATTTGTCATTGATAACGCAACTGTTGAAAAATCGGTCAATTCCATTGCCCACCGCTCCACCTAAGATAAAGCCACAGCCTAATTGTTCCCAACGATCCAAATGGGGGTTTACTAAAGCGAATCCGATCAAGAATAGACTCACCCCCAAAGAAAGCCAGGGCAACCAAACTTCTCCTTGAAACCAGCTAAAAGCTGCCCCAGGGTTCAATTCATAGGTAAAGTGGAATACCTTAGGCCACAGCGCCCACGTTTCTTTATAGACAAAATTCTGCACCACCCAATATTTAGTTACCCGATCCAGAATCAGACTAACGAAAGCGGCGAGCCAAAAATAGTGATTTTTAAAATTCATTGTAATTATTCATTAGTCATTAGTTATTCGTGATGAGTGATTAGTCAATCGTTTTTTAGTAATCAGTATCGGTAGACTATCAACCCACTACCCCATGACCAACGAGCGCTTGACTAATGACCGAACCAACGACTTAATAAAGCATTAGCTGGCGTAAGAAATAAGCCAAGACTGTCACTGCACAAACAATTGCCATTTGGGCTGGTAAAGGATAGACGGAGTATTTCAAAACTGCTTCCCATAACGGCAGTAATACCGCTCCCAAGGTTAACAAATGGGTCACGATTAGATAAGTCAAACCAGTGATATGGATGACCAGCAACCCACAAATACAGCTGAAGGACAAAGACTCCAATCGCTGCGGTGCCTTAAAAGCCACTAAGCCACAGATCCACGCACCCGGAATAAAGCCTAGTAAGTAGCCAAAGCTGGGTTCTGTGAGATAGTCGAGACCTCCGCCTTGAGAAAAGACTGGAAACCAGGGAGTGAGACCCAACGCCAGGTAAGCAATTTGAGAGAGTGCCCCGGCATTTTTACCGCCCATACAGCCAACTAGCAGCACGGCACCGATTTGATAGGTCACGCCCAGCGAGTGAGTTTGAATCCCTTGCTGAGACCAATTCCAAGGAAGGCTGGGGACATACGCTTCCAGAAACGTACCACCAATCGTTAGGAGTAAGCCAATCAAGGCCCACAGTAGTTCAGTGGGAGCAAACACAAGGGTAAAGGAGCAGGGGAGTAAAAGAGCAGGGGAGTAAAGAAGCAGAAGCGTCAAAGAGCAGAAGCGTCAAAGAGCAGAAGCGTCAAAGAGCAAGGGAGAAATAGTCCTCAGTCCTCAGTCCTCAGTCCTCAGTCCTCAGCCCTCAGCCCTCACCAGGAGCGGGGAGTCCCGCCCCTATAGCACTCATACCTTAGCAGTGTATTCGCCGGGAATGGGTGCTTCGCCACCCGTAAGCCCTAGGGATTCGAGCATAGCATGGTCTTGCTCTGGCGGTTGCCCGATAGTGGTGAGGTAGTGTCCAATCAGCATGGCATTCATTCCCGCTTGAAAGCCCATTGCTTGGAGTTCTCCCATCACGGCTTCCCGTCCGCCAGCGTAGCGCAGAATTTGTTCGGGCAGGATGAGGCGGAAAATGGCGATCGCTTTGAGGGCTTCATAAGGATCGATTTTTGGGCGATCGCTTAGGGGTGTCCCTTCTCTGGGATTTAATAAATTCAGCGGTACGGATTCGACTTCCAATTCCCGCAGCGCCAACGCCAGATCCACTCGGTCTTCCCAGCTTTCGCCCAATCCCATGATTCCACCCGTGCAGGCTTGAATTCCCGCAGCTTTGAGATTTTGGATGGTTTGGACGCGATCGCGCCAAGTATGAGTTGTCACGATTTGCTCAAAGAAGTTCTCCGATGCCTCTAAATTATGGTTGTACCGCGTTACCCCCGCCTCAGCTAGCGCCTGAGCTTGTTCTGACGTCACTTCTCCCAACGCACAGCAAGGTTTAATCTGGGTTTCGGCAATAATTCGGCTCACCGTTTCCAGAATTTGTTCAAATTCCGTCGATTTGGGGCTGTTGTACTTAATGCCGCGTCCTTGAGAAACTAAACAAAACCGCTTTGCCCCGGCTGCTTCAGCTGCTTTGGCTTGGGCAAGAATCTCCTCGGTGGATTTCAAGCCATAGATTGGCGAGTCTTGACCGGGGTGGTGAGCAGACTGGGAACAGAAGCCGCAATTTTCCGAGCAATTGCCAGATTTCACATTGACAATGCTGCATAAATCGACTACGTTTCCGCAACAAGCTTGACGGACTTTGTCGGCTGCTTCGCATAGCAGCAAAATATTTTCTTCACCTTCAATTTGGGATAGAGCGATCGCTTCAGCTCTCCCAATCCGCTCGCCAGCAATAATCCGAGAGGTCAGGTTTTGCAGCCATTGCCGCAGTGACTCCTGAGACTTGCTGTTAACATCCACGTTTGACACCGATGCTTGAACCACGTTCGGCCCTTTTGATCGTATTTATTGAAACGATGGCATTTTATCACTTGGTTTGCAGACAACTAAAGCCATACCTTAACCTGACCTTTACTCTATCCTTTACGATTAGACGGTAGGCTAATAGCAAAACTGCCCCTGCTAAGCTGGAATGTCTGGCAATTGAAAAAATTGCATTCTGAGTAAAAAAAATGGTACGGGTCTAGCTTGCATCAACGAATACAAGCGTTTATTGCTTTTACTAACCAGTGTCTGAGGAAAATAATCCCGTGAGTTCCGTGACCTCCGGTTCGCAGAAAATTATGAAACCCCGCTCCGATTGGGATCGGACGATGGATCGGGGCTTTATTTGGCTAACTCGAATTTTTGCGTTTGCAGTTGCTGCAACCTTGATTTGGATAACGGTACAAGTTGCAATTAAAGCTTGGCCTGCGATTACAGAATTTGGGTTTGGCTTTATTACCTCCACCAATTGGGACCCAGTTCGCAATCAGTACGGAGCGCTGCCTCAACTATACGGCACGATCGCTAGCTCAGCGATCGCCCTGTTGATTGCCGTGCCAGTGGGGATTGGCGTCGCCCTTTTTCTGAGTGAAGATTATTTGCCGCCACGAATTCAGGTGGTAATTGTTTTCCTCGTAGAACTGCTAGCAGCGATTCCCAGTGTGGTCTATGGTTTGTGGGGAATTTTTGTTCTGATTCCCCTTTTGAAGGTCGTAGGTAACTGGCTTAACGCATCTTTGGGTTGGCTGCCCATTTTTAGCACGCCGCTGCGTGGCCCAGGCTTGCTCCCGGCAGCGCTCGTCCTCGCCATTATGGTATTGCCGACTATCGCAGCCCTTTCTCGTGACGCCCTCATCTCGTTACCTCCAGACTTGCGGCAGGCGTCAGTTGGGCTGGGAGCGACTCGTTGGGAGACCATTCTCAAAGTGCTACTCCCGTCCGCTTTCTCTGGAATTGTGGGCGCAGTGATGCTGGCACTGGGTCGAGCTTTGGGAGAAACAATGGCTGTAACGATGTTGATTGGGAATTCTAACAACATCAGTCCTTCTATCTTGGCTCCGTCCAACACGATTGCTTCCCTACTCGCCAACCAATTTGCAGAAGCAAGCGGTCTGCAAGTGGCAGCCCTAATGTATGCTGCGTTAATTCTATTTGTCCTCACGCTGTTAGTGAATATCTTGGCTCAGATACTCATTGAGCGCGTCCAGCGAATTTAATCCGTTCCTTGTTCTGAGATGACAGCAGACTTGCACAGGCGGGTTTATCAGTATAGGAAAGCTACTGGCAGATATCTGGTGAAAGCCGCCCCTCCATAATCGACCACTGACCACCGACCACAAATATGATGTCTAAACCCCAGGCTCAACCAGTTTCCGGATTTCCCAGTCGTAGTTTGAAGCGAGCGCCTACTTCCCCCCGGACGCTGTTTGGGATCGTGATGACGGCGCTAACGTTTCTTTGTGCTGTCCTGGCTATCCTGCCTTTGGTGGCGGTGCTTTCCTACGTAATTATCCAGGGTATAAGCCAGCTGAACGCGAGTGCGTTCACGGAACTGCCGCCCCCTCCCTTAGTACCCGGAGGCGGGTTTGGCAACGCGATTCTGGGAACCCTCATCATGGTCGGAATTGCTGCCCTGATTAGCATTCCCTTTGGCATCATGGCAGCCATTTATTTGTCTGAGTTTAGTAATACGGGTAAGTTTTCTTACTGGATTCGCTTTGCCACCAACGTCCTGAGTGGAGTTCCCTCTATCATTGTGGGCGTCTTCGCTTATGCCGCCGTCGTTCTCACAATGGGAACTTATTCCGCATGGGCGGGAGGATTTGCTTTATCAATCTTGATGTTGCCAATTGTAATTCGGGCAACCGAAGAAGCTCTAAGATTGGTTCCGCAAGAAATCCGACAAGCATCGGTCGGACTGGGAGCAACTAACTTTCAAACGGTGTCTCGCGTGATTTTGCCAGCAGCACTCCCAGCAATTGTGACGGGAACAACGCTGGCAGTTGCTCGTGCTGCTGGTGAAACAGCACCCCTATTATTTACTTCCCTTTTCACCCAATATTGGCCGAATTGGAACAATCAATTAAAAGAACCAACGGCTTCCCTAGCGGTTTTAGTTTACAACTTCGCTACGTCTCCATTTAAAAATCAGCAAGAATTCGCTTGGGCGGCTTCTTTCATCCTAGTTTTACTGGTTCTGATAACCAGCATGATTTCTCGTTTAGCAACGGCTCGTCGAGTTTATTGATGAACAATTGTTCAAATATGTGTTGCTATGATACGGAAACTTAAACAAAGTAATGCAACAATGAATACATACCGAGGTTTAATAGTATGCTAGGCGCTGTTTTTAACCTTAAGGACGAAGCCGTAATCCCCTTGACTTCCCAAGCAACACAATCCTTCGCCCAATCATCTGCCCAAAAACCTACAGGGTTTTTGTTAGCCTGTTAAACCCAAAAACCGATCTGATTATTTATGTTGTCGAATTCTCAAACCAAGAATCAAACTGAGACTGTTTTACAGACAGAAAATCTAAAGGTATACTACGGAAATTTTTTAGCACTTCGAGACATTTCGATAGATATTCCCAAAAACCGGGTTACGGCTTTTATTGGACCTTCGGGTTGTGGAAAAAGTACCTTGTTGCGCTGCTATAACCGCCTCAATGATTTAATTAAAAGTTTTCGGGCAGAAGGCAAAGTCACTTACCACGGTCAAGATCTTTACGCTCCAGAAATCGATCCCGTAGAGGTGCGGCGACGGATTGGGATGGTCTTCCAAAGACCAAACCCATTTCCTAAATCGATTTATGACAACATCACCTTTGGTGCCCGGATTAATGGATATCGGGGCGATTTGGATGAATTGGTAGAGCGGAGTTTGCGGCAAGCGGCTCTGTGGGATGAAGTGAAAGATAAACTTCGAGCGAGTGGTTTATCTTTGTCTGGGGGACAGCAGCAGCGGTTGTGTATTGCCAGAGCGATCGCTGTTCAGCCAGACGTGATCCTGATGGATGAACCCTGCTCCGCTCTCGACCCCATTTCCACGCTGCGAGTTGAAGATTTGCTCCACCAACTCAAAGAGCAATACACCATCGTGATCGTGACGCACAATATGCAGCAGGCATCGCGAGTATCTGATATGACAGCCTTTTTCAATGTCGAACCAACCGAAAAAGGAGGTCGTATTGGTTATTTAGTCGAGTACGACCGCACCGAGGTTATCTTCCAAAGCCCTCAGCAGCAAGCAACACAGGAATATGTAAGCGGTCGCTTCGGTTAATTTGTCCAGAAAAACGATTGATTAAAAGAAGGTAGGGGCAGGGCTTCTGCCCTTACTCGTTGTGGGATACCTGTCAGAAGTATTCCTATCAGATTATTTGATTTAGCAAAGCTAAAAAAATAGTAACTTTTATTTTTTTCCGCATCTGTTAAAAGGATGAAAATAGTGAAATATAGGGGCACAAATAAATGTAACGGGGGGTAAAAGTTTATGGATTGTTCCTACAAACCATAATTCCTAAACTATGAACCATCGAGCGTCTACGTTTATTTACACCAAACGTCTTATCTCTAAAATTAAAAATCTAAAATTCTAAGGGTTCCAATTCGAGATAGGATAAACTCTGATTTTGCATTTCCATCTCGTTTGGTAAAAAAAATACTTATGAAGCGTTATTGGTCACGTCTCCTAGCCCTGGTTTTGGTAGTTACGATGGGATTGATGGGCTGTTCCTCCAGCAGCTCGCTAGGACTGAGTGGAGATTACCGCCAAGATACCTTGGCTTTGTTGCAAGGTTTGAGAACAGCAATTGAATTGCCAGAGGGTTCGGCAGACAAGGCAGCAGCTCAGTCACAAGCGCGTCAGATTATTAACGATTTTGCCTCTCGCTATCGGCGGGATAGCTCTGTCGCTAAGCTGAGTTCTTACACGACGATGCGAACTGCATTGAATTCAATAGCAGGGCATTACAGCTCTTATCCGAATCGTCCGCTGCCGGAAAAACTGAAGACTCGCTTAGAGCAAGAGTTCCAGCAGGTGGAAGCAGCTTTGAGACGAGAAGCTTGAAGAACTAGCTGGCGAGTTGTTAGCTGTTAGCTGTTCATTCACTGGCTAATCGCTAATCGCTTTTATGGAGATCGCGTCCACTGCTCTGAGACCCGGTTGGGGATGATGGCAGATGGAGTGAATTTACCGTAACCAGTGGAGCGATCGCATCCGCTGCAACACGCAGCACAGACGGCGGATGCGATCGCCGCAGATAAAGCGCCGCAGACCAAGCGCCGCAGACAAAGCAATGACAGATTACGCCATTTTGTTTTAATTTCAGAAGATAAAATCTTGAAATCCTGTTTGGGCTTTGGTTTGAAAAGCCCAAATGGCAACAGACGTGGCAGTTGGTAGCGTCGATCTTATGGGTGCCTATTTCTACTAAAAAGCAGAGATTTGCCGGAAACGCGGGTAAATCTGTGTATAGAGTCAATTGACAAGTACTCAGACAAGTGCTGATATGATGCTCAACCAGCGAAATCGGTTCGGATGACACCTTATGTTCCATCCTTTCGTCTGATGGGTAGACATATCTAACAGTTCTATGAGATTGGTGTTTAGGAGGAAGTTCGTGGGTCAGGCATCGTTAAGATTGCCGCAAACTTGGCAGCGTGTCTATCGCGGTTTAGTTGCAGCAGTTCTGACCAGTAGTAGTCTTATCAACCCTTACTTGGGTTCGCAATCTGCTCTAGCTCAAACAAGGGCATATTGCCAACTTTCAGCAGATGCGATCGCCCAAAAAGAAAGTTTGCGTGTTTCAGCCGTAAAGGGAAACTCGGATTCCCAAGGCCGCTACAGAACGCTCTTGAAAAAACACGCAGAGAATTTACAGCAGTGTCGTCAGCAAACTTGGCCCCGCGTACAGGCAATCTGGCTGCGCCTGTATCCTTGTGACATCCGTCCTGGGGCACTAGATGAATTAATGGATCGCTTGGTTAACCGGGGCTATAACCAGGTCTATGTCGAAGTTTTTTCTGACGGTCAGGTGCTACTGCCTAAGGCAGAAAATTCCACACCCTGGCCTTCTGTCATCAGAACTCCAGGCGCTGAGAAAGTAGATTTGCTCGCACAAGCGATTAACAAAGGGCGCGAACGGGGGATGCAAGTCTATGCGTGGATGTTCGCCATGAACTTTGGCTACTCCTACTCCCAGCGACCCGATCGGCAGCAAGCGCTAGCCCGCGATGGTATGGGAAAAACCAGTTTGTCGGTCACGGAGGACGGTTCTCAAGCCTTCATCGATCCTTACAACGCCCAAGCAAAACGAGACTATTACCAGCTGGTTCAAGAGGTGGTTCGTCGCCGCCCCGATGGAGTGCTGTTTGATTACATTCGGTATCCCCGCCAGTCAGGAAGTGCTTCCGTGGTAACGAAAGTCCAAGATTTATGGATTTACGGAGATGGTTCTCGACAGGCTTTGTATGACCGCGCCCTCAACAATAAGGGACGAGAACTGATCGAGCGATATATTACCAAGGGATTCATTAGCGCTGGCGATGTTGCAGGGGTGGATAAACTTTACCCAGATGAGGGATCGCCCCTCTGGCAGGGACGCAACCCCGCTGCCGATGAAATGAAAGCAACCGCCTCACAGCGCCAAGCCCGTCTGCAATGGGAGTTGTGGCAACTGAGTGTTGCCCATGCGGCTCAAGGCGTTGTGGACTTTGTGGCGTTAGCCAGCCTCCCCGCCCAGCGACAAAGAATCCGCACGGGGGCGGTGTTTTTCCCGGAGGGGAATCAAACCGTCGGTCAAGGGGGGTATGATTCGAGAGTGCAACCGTGGGATCGGTTTCCCAGTTATATGGAGTGGCATCCGATGTCCTATGCAACCTGCGGCAACACCAGCTGCATTGTCCCGCAAGTTGAGCGAGTTTTGAGTCTTGCGCCACCCGGCACTCAGGTTTCACCCGTACTAGCAGGGGCTTGGGGCAAATCGTTCAATTCTCGTCCGTCCTTAGAACAGCAGATGCAAGCGATCCGCGCTGGGGCACCGCAAGTCAATTCAATCAGCCATTTTGCCTTTTCCTGGCAAGAACCGGAAGTAGACCGCGATCGCAAGTTCTGTGGTGCCGACTAGCGATGCGCTTTTAGCTGCTAGCCGCGATTCTGGGATATTGGTCGCTAGACACGATTCGCAGTGGCATTTGGGTAATTTTTTCTTCCATTAATTGGTCGCTTACAAATTCCATAACGACAGGCTGCAAAAAGAAAAATGCAGCCTTTTTTTCGATTAGCGATCGCTCTTCCAATGATTCCAAGGCTTCTAGCAGTTTTTGCGGTGATATCGAGGGCGGTATCTTCTCCCGCAATTGTGAGAATGAAAGGATTTGGTTACTCAGGGCGAGGCAGTTAATAATTATCTTTTCCGTCTCGGACAACCGCTTAAATTGTTGCTCTAAAAGATTGCGAATCTCACCAAAAACTGTAATTTTTTGGGTTAAAAAATCAGAAATATTCCCGTGGAATAACTTTTGAATCGTCGTCGAGACAATTTTTAAGGCGAATGGATTTCCTGCATAGTATTCAATTAGCTGGCTCCAATCGCTCGGCGAACCCCATAAAGAACTTTTAGCCCTCAATATTTCCTGTACTGGTGCTACCTGCAAACCTTTTAGTTTCAGGACTCGAACGGGTAAAGTTTCTCCTTCCAGTAATCCAATTCCTTTTGGCTTCTCCCGGCTTGTTAGCACCAAGCAACTTTGATGGGGTGTTTCTCCTAACCGTTTCAAAAGTTCACCATAATCCTCATAGCCTTGGCGATAGTGTCCAGTGCTAAAGTGCAAGGAAGGCTTGGGCAAATCGCCCCCGTGCAGAATCGCCTCCGCATTATCGAATACCAACGGTCGTGCCTCAACGAAGTGTGGGTATAATCGCTAGGTATTGATAGACAATTGCCTCTTCACATATGCAATGCCCTCTGTGCGGTAACACCAGAATTCACAAACATGGAAAAACCAGCAAAGGTAGTCAACGATACTTGTGTCCTGCTTGTAGGCAAACTTTTACTGACAGCTTTGACACCTTGTATTACCGCCGCCAAGTGACCTCGGATCAGGTGTTTACAATCTTACAGTCTCATACTGAGGGTAGCAGTCTGCGAGGCATCAGTCGCATCACAGGATTAGCTGAGGGTACGGTAGTCAGCATTGTCAGAGCAGCAAGCCTTAAGGCGCAAATGATTCACAATGCTCAAGTCCAGCAGGTGAAAAGTAAACAAGTCAGTGCTGACGAATTATGGTCTTTCGTCGAAAAAAACAGAAAAATTGCCTGCCAGATGAAGTAGAGGCGGGGGACTGTTGGATAGGGCTGAGTTTAGACACTAGCAGTGGTTTAATCCTCAGTAGTCGGGTTGGCAAGCATACCGATGCGTTCATCGAAGAGTTAGTTGTGAATACCGAAGGCAAAACTGACTGCCAGGCTTGGGATACAGACGGTTGGGGTGGCTATGAACGGGTTCTGCCACCAGCAGTCGAGCATTACATTGGCAAGGATAAAACACAACGTTTAGAACGCACCAACAGGATTGTCCGGCAGCAGACAGCTAGGTGGCATCGCCGACAAAACAAATTTGGCAAGGTGTGGGAGCAGACAAAAGTGGCTACGCGACTGGTAGTAAGTTACTTTAACTGGATTTGGGAGCATAGTCGCTTAGGGACAACTGCCGCCCAGCCGGCTGGGGTGGCGGATACTTCTTGGAGTTGGCATAATTTTGCCGTTTATCCCACACTTTGTTGATGCACAATCTAATTTTTGCGCGTATCTTGTCTTTACCCCATAGTTGGTAGAAATCCCCAATTTTGTTCACCCACCCCAGTAAAGCTACGCTTTACCGGGAGTATGTCAAAATAAGAAGGTGTGTTATTTGTATTAATACACCTTACAAAATTGGCATTGCTGAAGGGCTTATTCAAAGGATAATTTATGATTAGGTGATCGCTTCAATTCCCACACAGATACGATCAGAGGAATGGGAATGATTAAGAAAGTGTAGAAGTTCATTAGGGATCTAACTAATAACCGTTGTCCTGGATCGTTGACGAGATCGAGAATGGGATGTCCCAAGGCACTTGAAATTCCAACGACGGTATATCCTACTGTTACTGCGAATAACGTTATCAGATAGGCAAGGGCAAGGGGACGGCTATTTTTGAAGGGCAGTGCTTTCATCGCGTAGAAGTACAAAAAATTCTCGAAGGCTACTAAAAACAGAAGAAACTGAAAGCCGATATAGGGGAGATAATGATATAAGAAGTTCACTTCTGGGCTCCAGACAAACACAATTCTGAACCAGACAGTCAAAAGAATTTCAATGGGCAAGAAAATTGCCGAGACGATATAAAGATATAGTGGAGCTTCCTTTTTCCTATACGCATCTTGAATTCTCAAAAAATCAAAAATTATATAGAAGATAAAAGGAACTTCCCACAATGGTAGGAGCATCGCCGAAACCGTTCGACTGGGTTCATGATCCAACCAATTACAGGGGTGATTAAACCCAAATAATTTATAGATTGCAGTGGTATGGGGATCAACGTCAACCAATGTTTCAGTCAAAATCGCTCCCACAAGCAGTATGATAATTAATCCTACATAGGAAATAGTTCTAAGAATTTCTGGATTAAACGTCAAACTAAAAGTATAGTTGAGTGGCTTATTATTGGTTGACTTACCGACAGTCATATTCGTTCTACCTCAATAAAGTTTTCATTTTGGACAACTGAGTAACTAAGGTTGGAAAAACCTTACTATTGATCAATTTAGGAAAATTTTGCTGAGAATATTCTCCAGATTTTTCGGTCGGTAATCTGAAAATGAAACCCAACCGCATCTATACAGCAACTAAACTGATTTTATTAATTAGAAGATAAAATATCACATAAGCGTTGAATGTGGACATAAAACTTAAGAAAAAGAAGAGGCTCTGCGTCTGGTGGATTGCGATTTTTTGCACAATGGGGAGCCTCTGGGGATGCGTTCCCATAGCAGGACTTACGCAAGAACCATAGCGATCGTTGGACGCTTGATCTGCTGGATTAAGTACAGGACTTACGCAAAGCCTAAGTCCTGTAGGGTGCGTTACGCTACGCCAACGCACCCTACCCTCTACTAGCCATGAGCATAAAAGGCATCACCGTGCCAAAATGGAGAAATTGTACACACTTGCCTGAAAGGGTCGTGCCTCAACAAAGTGTGGGTATAATCGCTAGGTATTGATAGACAATTGCCTCTTCACATATGCAATGCCCTCTGTGCGGTAACACCAGAATTCACAAACATGGAAAAACCAGCAAAGGTAGTCAACGATACTTGTGTCCTGCTTGTAGGCAAACTTTTACTGACAGCTTTGACACCTTGTATTACCGCCGCCAAGTGACCTCGGATCAGGTGTTTACAATCTTACAGTCTCATACTGAGGGTAGCAGTCTGCGAGGCATCAGTCGCATCACAGGATTAGCTGAGGGTACGGTAGTCAGCATTGTCAGAGCAGCAAGCCTTAAGGCGCAAATGATTCACAATGCTCAAGTCCAGCAGGTGAAAAGTAAACAAGTCAGTGCTGACGAATTATGGTCTTTCGTCGAAAAAAACAGAAAAATTGCCTGCCAGATGAAGTAGAGGCGGGGGACTGTTGGATAGGGCTGAGTTTAGACACTAGCAGTGGTTTAATCCTCAGTAGTCGGGTTGGCAAGCATACCGATGCGTTCATCGAAGAGTTAGTTGTGAATACCGAAGGCAAAACTGACTGCCAGGCTTGGGATACAGACGGTTGGGGTGGCTATGAACGGGTTCTGCCACCAGCAGTCGAGCATTACATTGGCAAGGATAAAACACAACGTTTAGAACGCACCAACAGGATTGTCCGGCAGCAGACAGCTAGGTGGCATCGCCGACAAAACAAATTTGGCAAGGTGTGGGAGCAGACAAAAGTGGCTACGCGACTGGTAGTAAGTTACTTTAACTGGATTTGGGAGCATAGTCGCTTAGGGACAACTGCCGCCCAGCCGGCTGGGGTGGCGGATACTTCTTGGAGTTGGCATAATTTTGCCGTTTATCCCACACTTTGTTGATGCACAATCCTGACGTGATTCGATTTGCAAACATTTTTAATCGGTTAATTTGAACTTTGGTAAAGTTTGAACCAGCTTGCCTGTAAACCTGCTAATAATTAAACGTGTAAATGTGTAATTGAAAGCCGCGATCGCTTAACCTTTTACTTGCTCAATATTGTGAAAAAATTAACTAAATAAGGAGTGGGAGATGACCTTAAATAAACTAGATTTAAAACGACCCAAACGCTTACTGTCGATGGATGGCGGCGGTATTCGCGGATTGATTGTTGCTGAAATTCTAATTAAGTTAGAAGACATACTCTGTAACCAACCTAATTCGCCTTGGAAGTGTTTAGCAGATTACTTCGATTTCATTGGCGGCACAAGTGCAGGCTCAATTTTAGCCGCAGGACTCGCTAAAGGAATGTCAGCACGAGAATTGCGTGATATTTTCTATAACGATGCTCATAAAATGTTTACTAAACGTTGGCTGCTCGGTCAACTGTGGTCGAAGTACGATTCAGAGCCGCTAGAGCAAAATCTAAAGTCTATTCTAGGTGACATCACGCTTGGATCGGATCAACTGAAAACACTCTTGATGGTTGTTTCCAAGAATGTAACAACTGATGCAGCCTGGTTCTTCGTTAACCATCCAAATAACCAATTCTTCAAGACTAATAGCGAAATTCCGCTCTGGCATATCGTTCGAGCAAGTTCTGCTGCACCAACTTTTTTCCCGCCTCATATGTTTGCTATCGGCAATCAACAGTATGAATTTGTTGATGGTGCTGTGAGTATGTTTAACAACCCATCTTTTCAGTTGTTTGTCGAAGCAACTCAAAAAGAATATGGGATTGGTTGGGAAACGGGTGCCGATAACCTCTTGCTGATTTCAATTGGTACGGGGTTCAGTAACCAGCCGATTAAGTTGGGTGAGGCAAAAAAATACACGCTGCTCAACTGGGCGGGCTATGCAATCGGAGACTTAATGGAAGACGCAAACGTAGAGCAGAACGTTTTAATGAAGCTGATTGGCTATACACCGAGATCGGAGCACATTAATCGTGAGCTGTCAGATGTTTCCGTACCCTCGATTAACGGGATGCAACAGTTAGAAACTGGTACCTCAAATGCTGAAACGTCTCCCCCTCAGCCGGTTGATGACTCCAACCGCAAGTTGCTCACCTATCACCGCTATACAACCTCATTTACAAAGAAACGCTTTGAGCAGTTGAAATTACCGCCAAATATCGATCCCAACTTAGTGACATCTATCGACTGCGTAGATCAAGTTGATGCATTAAGCAAGATTGGTCAGGCAGTTGCTGAAGAACAAGTTTCGCCCAAAGACTTTGAGAAGTTCAAGCACGAGGATTATTGAAGAAGACTGGAGGCTTTGATAATTGAATGGAATAGCGATCGCGCTCTGTTTCTGAACTGAGATGGTAAGAGTGCGATCGCGTAGCCTCTCTTTTCAACCCACCACAAAATTCACTAACTTTCCAGGCACTACAATCACCTTTTTAATTTCCTTGCCTTCGATGAACCGCTGAGCAACTTCTGACTCGCGGGCATACTGTTCTAAAGCTTCCCGATTTGCATCAGCGGGCACTTGAATCGCTCCACGGGTTTTGCCCATCACTTGAATCACCAGCGTGATTTCATCAACCACTAAGGCAGCCGGATCGACGGTAGGCCAAGTTTGGGTGTGTACCGAATCGCTGTGACCGATTGTGTGCCACAGTTCTTCAGCAAGGTGAGGAGCAAAAGGAGCCATCAGGTGAATCAGAGTTTCTATCCCTTCGGCATACACTGGCGAGTCTTTGCATTTGGCATCAGCTAAAGCATTGCTCAACTTCATTAACTCAGAAATCGCTGTATTGAATTGATACTCGCCTTCTAAATCTTCCGTAACGGCTTGAATCGCACCGTGAATTGCCCGTCGCAAGTCTTTTTCGCCCTTATTCATCTCCCCACCTTTGTCAGGGGAGCTAACGGGGATCTGCGCGACAAATTCTGCCACCAGTCGCCAGACGCGGTTGAGGAAGCGAAATTGTCCCTCCACGTCGGCATCATCCCATTCCAAATCTTTTTCTGGGGGTGCCTTGAACAAGATAAACATCCGCGCCGTATCTGCCCCGTACTTGGCGAGGACTTCCTCTGGATCGATGCCGTTGTACTTCGACTTGGACATCTTTTCATAGAAGACTTGCAACGGTTCCCCCGTTTCTGGGTCTTTTGGATCGGCTGGATCTACCTGTGCCGCGGGAATGTATTTGTCAGTGGCAGGATTTTTGTAGGTAGTGCCCTGCACCATGCCCTGAGTTAGCAGGCGTTGGAAGGGTTCGTCAAAGTTTAAAAGACCGCAGTCTCTCAAAACCTTGGTAAAAAACCGCGAGTACAACAAGTGCAAAATCGCGTGTTCAATCCCGCCCACATACTGGTCTACCGGCATCCAGTCATTGGTTTTTGCGGGGTCGAAAACGTGCTGTTCGTTCTTCGCATCGGGATAGCGCAAGAAATACCACGACGAATCAATAAATGTATCCATCGTGTCCGTCTCCCGCTTGGCTGGGGTGCCGCAAGCGGGACAAGGGACATTGACAAAAGCTTCCATCTGAGCCAACGGAGACGCCCCGCGACCCGTGAATTCTACCTCTTCCGGCAATCGAACCGGCAAGTCTTCATCCGGCACCGGCACCGTACCGCAGCTGGGACAGTGAATTGCCGGAATGGGTGCCCCCCAATAGCGTTGCCGCGAAATTAACCAATCCCGCAGGCGATACTGCACCCGCGCTTTCCCCCAACCCTCTTTTTCCGCGTACTCAACAATCCCTGTCTTCGCTTTAATTGAATCCATCCCATTAAATTGGTCTGAATTCACCACAATTCCTGGTTCGGTATAAGCTTCCTTTAGAGATGCGATATTTCCCGTCTCTACATCATCCGCTGGCGGCACAATTACAACCTGAATGGGGAGATTCTGCTCCTTAGCAAACCGGAAGTCCCGCGTGTCGTGGGCTGGAACACCCATCACCGCGCCAGTGCCGTACTCGTACAATACGTAATCGGCAATCCAGATGGGAATCTCTTCTCCCGTAAAAGGATTCATCGCCTTCCCACCAGTGGGAATACCGCGTTTTGGCTTATCCTCTGCGGTGCGTTCCAATTCGCTTTCTTGGGCGACTTCTTGGATAAATACTTCTACCGCCTCTTTTCGGTCGGGAGTCGTCACTTTGGCGGTCAAAGGATGTTCTGGCGCTAGCACCACGTAAGTCACGCCATAGACGGTATCGGGACGGGTGGTGAAAACACCGATTTTTTCATCCAACCCGACAATCGGAAATTCTAGGTAAGCGCCAGTGGATTTACCAATCCAGTTCGCCTGCATCAACTTGACTCGATCCGGCCATCCGCTCAATTTATCCAAATCTTTGAGCAATTGCTCGGCGTAGTCGGTAATTTTCAGGAACCACTGCCGCAACATTTTCCGTTCGACTTTGGCACCAGAACGCCAAGATTTGCCCTCGCTATCGACTTGTTCATTTGCCAGCACCGTCTGGTCAATGGGGTCCCAATTAACGGCGGCTTCTTTTTGGTAAGCCAGTCCAGCTTTTAAAAACTGCAAGAAGATCCACTGCGTCCACTTGTAATAATCGGGAGAACAGGTAGCAACTTCGCGGTTCCAGTCAATTGAAAGCCCTAACTGCTGCAATTGATGCCGCATCTGAGCAATATTTTGATAAGTCCATTT
>NZ_JACJOQ010000547.1:0-11437 GCF_014695635.1 Coleofasciculus sp. FACHB-712
GCGGAGATACAAATAATGAGTTTCCCGGTTTATTTGTGGCTGGGTTCGGTGCGGATTCACCCTCATATTTTGTTTGAGTCGTTGGCGTATGCGATCGCTTTCCGTTTATTAATCAAAAATGCTCGCAAAGACGCGATCGCACCCACGCAGCGCAGTTCGGTAATTGTCGGTGGCTTGGTAGGGGCGCTAGTTGGTGCGAAAGCGCTGGTTTTACTACAGCACATCGATTTAATTGGGAATAATTGGCAACTATTCTTTTTGGTTCTCCTTCAAGGAAAAACGGTCGTAGGGGCGTTACTCGGTGGATTAATTGGTGTAGAAATTACCAAGAAAATGATTGGTGTCAATCGATCTACCGGCGATGTTTTTGTTTATCCCTTGATTGTGGGAACGGCGGTGGGACGGATTGGTTGCTTTTTGACGGGATTAAGCGATCGCACTTACGGCATTTCCACTCATTTACCTTGGGGAGTAGATTTTGGTGATGGCATTCCCCGGCATCCGACTCAATTATATGAAGTTATTTTTTTACTAATTTTAATGATATTTTTACAAATTCGCAGCCGCTACCATCGGCAAGAAGGCGAATTATTTAAGTTTTACATGGTTTCTTATTTAAGCTTTCGTCTATTAATTGATTTCATTAAGCCAGATTTTCATCCCATCTACGGGCTAAGCGCCATTCAGATTGCTTGTTTATTGGGAATTTTATATTATCGGAACAGCATTCTAAAATTGTTCGTTTTTGAATCATCTAATGCAATTTACTGTCAAGGGAAATCAAGAAAAAGTAATCATTCGCATTCAAGGGATAAATAATCTCATTGCAGACGATTATTGGGATAGAAATTGGATTAGTTCAGAAATTGAGATAATCTTACCTGGCTATCACGCTAATTTTTTGGGTGATATACGGACTGAGGAAATATTTATTTTCTTGGAACAACTTAAAGAGATATCTCAAACGCTATCTGGTATTGCAGAGCTAAATACAATGGAAGGATTGATAAACCTAAAAGCAGAAATTAATAATTTAGGACACATCCAATGGACTGGAAAAACAACTTATCCAATTGGTAATGGCAATACTTTAACCTTTAATTTCTCTAACGATCAATCTTTCCTCTCAAATCTTATAACTGAGTTGCAAATGATAACGAAGCATTTTTCTATAATTGGAAACCTGTGAATCTATACACCTAGAATCAATCAGGAAAACTGATCAACCGATTGTAATCATTTTAACAAAAAAATATATGCCTACTCGAAACTACCTTTTCTATGCTTTAACTAACAGCGTTTGCTCTAAATGTCTCGTCAAAGTAGAGGCAAAAATTATCTTTCGAGATGATTGCGTTTACCTGGTAAAGCACTGTCCTACCCACGGACATCAAGAAGTCTTAATTGCTGATGATATCGATTATTACAAACTCTCCCAGGAATTTATCAAACCAGGAGATATGCCGCTTAAATTTAATACTCCCATAAAATATGGCTGCCCCTATGACTGCGGACTTTGCCCCGATCACGAACAACATAGCTGTTTAACTTTAGTAGAAGTAACAGATCGCTGCAATCTTTCCTGCCCAATTTGTTACGCAGATTCGGGCACAGAAGAAGTTTCTCAACATTCCAGTCAATCCCGGCGTCATCGCACCTTAGAGCAAATTGAAAGGATGATTGATGCGGTGGTGGCGAATGAAGGAGAACCCCAGGTTGTGCAAATTAGTGGGGGCGAACCAACGATTCATCCAGAGTTTTTTAAAATTCTGGATATTACTAAAAGTAAGCCAATTCGCCATTTAATGATCAATACCAATGGTATTAGAATTGCCAAAGACCGAAATTTTTGCGATCGCTTAAGTCAGTATATGCCCGGAATTGAAGTCTATCTCCAATTTGATAGCTTTGAGGCGGCAGCATTAGAGGAGTTACGTGGGACAGATTTGCGAGAGATTCGGGAACAAGCGATCGCGCATCTCAACGAGTTTAACATCTCGACAACTTTGGTCGTTACCCTGAAAAAAGGGCTAAACGACGGCGAAATTGGCAAAATCATTGAATACGCCTTGCAACAGCGATGCGTGCGGGGTGTTACCTTTCAACCGATTCAGGCAGCAGGGCGTCTGGAGGGATTTGAGCATGAGCGCGATCGCTACACTCTCACAGAAGTTCGTCGCTCTATCTTACAGCAGAGTCCCTATTTTAAACCAGAAGATATTCTCCCAGTTCCTTGCCATCCCGATTGTTTAGCAATGGCTTACGCGCTAAAAGTTAAGGGCAAAGTGATACCCTTGACTGGGCTTTTGGAGCCAAATAATTTTGTAAAAATCATGCCAAATTCTGTTCTTTATGAACAGGATGATGAGCTAAAGCGAAATATTTTTAATTTGTTTTCCACTAGCCATTCACCCGCATCTTCTGCAACATCTTTAAAACAATTACTTTGTTGTTTGCCACTACTACCTGTTCCTGAAGGAATTACCTACGAAAATATATTCCGAGTGATGATTGTACAGTTTCTTGACCCCTTTAACTTCGATGTCCGTTCTGTAAAACGTTCCTGCATCCACATTGTGCATCCCGATGGGAGGATTATTCCATTTGATACGTTTAATATGTTTTACCGAGAGGGAAGTGCTGGATATCACTTGGTTAATAATCGTCCGGCATTGGTTTAATTGATATATAACCATTATTAACAACAAATATTAATTTGATTCAGCAGGAGTTTTATGGAACATCAAAATGAATTGCTTGGGGTACTTTCCGGAATGCTGTTGTTATTAGGTATGCATCTTATCGCCGGTCTAGCAGTATTTTTAGTAAGTTTTCCTATTGCTGCTTTGCTAGGAGGAGGATACGCTATTTTAATCGTTTGGGCGTTTTCTGCTATTTCTATATTCTTATGGCAGCTTTTATATGTGATTCCGCTTATTTTTTGGCTAAGACGGCGACAGCGACGGGCAATGGTGAAAGGGGTGATTATTTGTGCAGTTCTTACCGCTTTATTAAATGGAGCCTGCTATTTACTGTACTTTAGTCCTAAATAAAACGCTAAATTTTATAACACCCTAATATAGCAGCAATAATTTCATGTTTATAAGAACAAAATTATGCGCTCAAGGAATGAAATCACTGAAATGATTAACAGTATATTCTTACTATTAGGAATACATATTTTAGTTTTGGTTATCTTAGGGTTTTTATCGTCTATAATCGTGAATTTATTGTATATTTCTACGATCGCTTAAATTGTAGCAATATTAATTTTTTATATTGGATTGTCTTAACTTCTGTATGTAATCCCAATAATTTTTTGGCTAAGACGGCAACAAAGATGGGGATTGATGAAAGGAGTGATTAGTGGTGCAGTTCTTACTGCTTTACTCAACGGTGGTTGCTGGCTCTTCATCCTTTCGGTAAGCCGGTAAATATTAAATTCCCCGACCCAGTGGCACTAGATTGAGTGGTTGCTATTCGCGCCTTTTTTCGTCTTCTTTTCGATTTTGAAAGAAATGGGACGAGGCGATTGAGGCGTGAGGTTCGATGGAGATTGGCTAGAAACAGAACGCATGGCTAGCGGCGTCTGGTCTTTAATCGACGCTGGTTCGTCTTCGTGGCTTCGCAAAAAAGGAAAGCTAGATAGTTTGTCGTAGTTAGATGCGATCGCTAAAAACGCACCTCCCAGAATATACACCGGCAACGGCAGCGTGAACTGTTTCAACCACTGATAGATTTCTGCAAAGCCAAACAGCAGCAAAAAACTGGCAACCCACACTCTCATATTTCTACTCAACCCAATCCCAAAATTTATATCTCTATTAAAACCTAGATACCTAAAATAAAATGCGAGAGCCTTTTGTCAGTCTCTCGCGTCAGCAATTCACTTAGATAGCCCTTGCTAGAAGGCTTTGAACGCAGTCGTAGGGACTCACGAGCGTGCATCCCTACCCTTGGGGGTCTAGTTTATACTTTCGTCGCTGCCAACGGTTGGCTCTTTCCAGACGTTAACCGCTCGTAGGTTGCCCGCATCTTCAGACCGACCAGCACTTGGAACAAGCCAGTTCCGTTATTAGAGCCTGGATATTCCCGATGCTTGAGCAACAGTTCGGTCAGTTCCCCGTGGTACTTAGCCGCAGTCTTGCTGAGGTGGCTTTCAATGTAGATGACTTCCTCTAGCTTGTCGAACTGACCATCTACTTCCAGAACGGACACCTCATGACCATAGTAAGAGTCTGGGCCATAGTACATCTTGATACCAGGGTAGCCGCAGGTCAGCTTACGACCGCAGGGTCTCCAATCAATCGTAGACCCTTCATCAAATAGATAAGCTGGCTCAAAGCCTTCCACTCCATCGCGCTGAAGCAAGCGCACCCGCAGGATTTGACCTACCTTCTCTTCCTTGACTAATTGCGTCGGCAACACCTGGATCACAACGTCAGCGTGTTCCTTCTGCGGCTCGATGTAGGCAGTAAAATCTGGGCGGCGAGCGTTGATGGCAGCGAGTACGTCTTCGTAACGGTGCCCGCGCTCAGCCATATCCCGCTGAATCTTCCAGGCAATCTTAACGTCATCGCTGATGTCGAGATAAACGCTGAAGTCGAGGAGCGATCGCACCCGCTCATCATACAAAGGATGAAGCCCCTCAATCACAATAATATGGTTAGGATCGACTCGCTCTGGAGGATCGATCTCGCCGGTTTCGTGGTTGTAAATTGGCTTTTCAATGGACTGACCGTTCTTGAGCGCTTTGATCTGCTCGGCCATCAGATCGAAGTTATTCGCCTTGGGGTTCAGCGCCGTAATTCCAGTTTCTTTGCGCTGTTTCCGATCCAGGCTATGGTAATCGTCCAGGCAAATCACCGTGACGAAATCTTCCCCAAACAAATCTGTTAATCGGCGCAAAAATGTAGATTTACCGCATCCGGAGTCTCCAGCAACACCAATTAGAACCACGCGATCCAGCTGACTGGTCATAGCTTCCCTCTAACGCAAAAAATTTTTTCTCATTGAGTTTTAAGCAATCTAAATCCTCAGCCCGGAGGGCACCCCGTTGGTTACTCTTGCAGCTCTTGCGACACAGCAAGAAGGCATAACCAGTAGGAGCTTACAGCACCCTAGAGTAAGGCCCGTTGGGGAAGACTCAAGCTTCGTCCAGTAAGTATTTAATACTAGATGTTACACAGTATCTTACCAGAACGGGATAGACGCTACAAGCTAACCCCAGTGGAATCATCTCGCTCAGTATTTATGCTACGGCGTGCCGTGCATTTTTAGAAAGGAAAAATTAAATTGACTCAATGGAGACATTATTTAAATAAATTGCTGGCTACCCTAAAAAAAGCTAGCGAAGGGTTTCCCAATCGCCATCCGGCGAGGAAGAATATCCCTAATATTAGCGACGTTAACTATCCAGAAACTATCCAGATTCAGTCATTGCCCTCTTTTACCTGCCCTCGGTCAGCAGAGCGATATGTGGTGGAAAGACCGCTTTGTAGCAGAATGTTAACAGAAGGTGGGTTCGGAGATATTTAAGAGCAATGTACAATTCCACAGCAGCCAACGGTACTGCAAATTCAGAATCTGGTAGCCGCGTCTTTGTTTATGAAGTGGTGGGCCTGCGTCAGAACGAAGCAACTGACAACGTAAACTACCCGATTCGTCGTAGTGGCAGCGTGTTTATCACAGTGCCCTACAATCGCATGAATCAAGAAATGCAACGGATCGCTCGTTTGGGCGGCAAAATTGTCAGCATCCACCCTCTGGGTGCTGACAACGGAGCAAATGGCTCTAAGGGTAGCTCCCCCAGCTCCCCTGCTGCCGCAAGCGTTGAGTCAAGTGCAACGAATGCTCCTGCCACTTCGCAAACCGTCGCACAGGACACTCAAGCACCAAAAGAGAGTAAGCCTATGACTCAAGCGAAGGAAAAAACGGAAAAAGATATTCCCGTTAATATCTACCGCCCGAATAATCCCTTTATTGGTAAGTGTCTGAGTAATGAAGAGTTAGTTGGTGAGGGTGGGATCGGCACCGTTCGTCACCTGATCTTTGACATCTCCCAAGGGGATCTCCGTTATTTAGAAGGTCAAAGTATTGGCATCATCCCGCCGGGAAATGACAACAAGGGCAAACCCCACAAACTAAGACTGTACTCGATTGCCTCGACTCGTCATGGCGACAAGGTTGATGACAAGACTGTATCGCTGTGTGTCCGGCAACTAGAGTATAAGCATCCAGAAACGGGCGAAATGGTCTATGGTGTTTGCTCCACCCATCTGTGCAATCTCCAGGTTGGGGACGATGTGAAAATTACCGGACCAACTGGTAAAGAAATGTTGTTACCAGAAGATCCGAATGTCAACGTGATCATGTTGGCAACCGGAACGGGTATTGCGCCATTCCGCGCTTACCTGTGGCGGATGTTCAAGGAAAATGAAAGAGCAGTTAACACCGACTACGAATACAAGGGTTTAGCTTGGCTCATTTTCGGGATTCCCACCAGCCCCAACATCCTGTACAAGGAAGAACTTGAAGAACTGCAACAGCAGTACCCTGAAAACTTCCGCCTCACCTATGCCATCAGCCGGGAACAGAAAAACCCCGAAGGCGGCAGAATGTACATTCAGGATCGGGTGGCTGAACACGCTGATGAACTCTGGAAAATGATTCAGCAAGAGAATACCCACACCTATATCTGCGGTTTGAAGGGTATGGAAGGGGGCATTGATGAAGCCCTCTCCGCCGCTGCTGCCAAGGATGGGGTGACTTGGAGCGAATACCAAAGAACGATCAAGAAGGCTGGTCGTTGGCACGTAGAAACCTACTAGGTTACTACTGGCTGGAAGTCCTGCCTAGTCGTCTCTCCTTGACTCTCATAAAAACCCAGTTTCTTAAAGAAACTGGGTTTCTCAGTTTGATGGCGCTCGCTTCAAGCCAACTGGCGCGTTTGTCTTACCAGAATTGAAACTGGGAAGCAGGCGCGTCAATCCTTTGGAGGAAGGTTATTTTCCTGATTCATTGCAAGATATTCAGGCGTGGGCGTAGATTTGCACAGATGAATATCTGCAATGATTATTTTCTCTTGACAAAAGTCCTCAAAGGATATAAGCAAAGCAGTCAGTTGATCCAATGATGAGAATTAAGTTAAATTTAATTAAGTTCACGTTTAAGGTGCCAATGTTCGCCCTATAGGGACAAGCCTAAATGTCCTGGTGGTAGCAAATCCAGCTTTTGGCTGGGATTTCCTGCCTAAAGTCTTGCTCAATTAGGTAAAAAAAGGAATGTTTCAGTTCCTTCAATCAGCTCTCATCCCTTGTTTGTGATAACGCTTTATCTGCGCTGAATCTGCTTCTATTAGCCGTATCTAGAGACAACCGATTTATGAAATTTTCCTGGAGAATATTAGTACTTTGGACATTACCTGCCTTAGTCATAGGGTTTTTCCTCTGGCAAGGGGCATTTGCTGCTGCTCCCACCGATATGGGCAAAAACACTGCTAGTACCCGCATGACCTATGGGCGCTTTCTGGAATACCTAGATGCCCAAAGAGTTACCAGTGTTGACCTCTACGATGGGGGTCGGACAGCAATTGTCGAAGCCGTCGATCCGGATCTGGATAACCGCATCCAACGGCTGCGGGTAGATTTGCCAACAACTGCCCCAGAATTGATTGCTAAGCTCAGAAACGCAAATATCAGCTTTGATACCCATCCTGCTCGCAACGATGGAGCTATCTGGGGATTTTTGGGGAATTTAATTTTTCCGATTTTGTTGATTGCTGGGCTGTTCTTCCTATTCCGTCGCTCTAGCAACATTCCTGGCGGTCCGGGGCAAGCCATGAACTTCGGGAAATCAAAAGCTAGATTTCAGATGGAAGCCAAAACCGGCGTCAAATTTGACGACGTCGCCGGAATCGAAGAAGCCAAAGAAGAACTCGAAGAAGTCGTCACCTTCCTCAAACTCCCAGAGAAATTCACCGCCGTGGGTGCGAAAATTCCCAAAGGCGTCCTGTTAATTGGTCCTCCCGGAACTGGGAAAACATTACTTGCTAAAGCGATCGCCGGGGAAGCCGGGGTTCCCTTCTTCAGCATCTCCGGTTCGGAATTTGTGGAGATGTTCGTCGGCGTCGGTGCATCCCGAGTCCGCGACTTATTCAAAAAAGCCAAAGAAAACGCTCCCTGCTTAATCTTCATCGATGAAATCGACGCCGTCGGACGGCAAAGAGGCGCAGGCATCGGCGGTGGAAACGACGAGAGGGAACAAACCCTCAACCAGCTCTTGACAGAAATGGACGGGTTTGAAGGCAATACCGGAATTATTATCATTGCCGCGACCAACCGTCCCGATGTTCTGGATTCGGCACTGTTGCGTCCGGGACGTTTTGACCGACAAGTGATGGTGGATGCACCGGATCTCAAAGGGCGTCTGGCAGTTCTGGAAGTCCACGGACGGAACAAAAAAATTGCTCCCGAAGTTTCCTTAGAAGCGATCGCCCGACGCACTCCAGGCTTCACAGGTGCTGACTTAGCGAACCTGCTCAACGAAGCTGCTATCTTGACCGCTCGCCGTCGCAAAGAGGCCATCACGATGATGGAAATCAACGACGCGGTTGATCGGGTGGTAGCGGGGATGGAAGGCACGCCGCTGGTGGATAGCAAGAGCAAGCGACTGATTGCCTACCACGAAGTAGGACACGCGATCGTCGGTACCCTAGTGACCGACCACGACCCGGTACAAAAAGTCACCCTGGTGCCACGGGGTCAAGCGCGTGGCTTAACCTGGTTCACTCCTAATGAAGATCAAGGCTTAATCTCCAGGTCCCAGCTATTGGCACGCATTACAGGCGCTTTGGGCGGACGTGCGGCTGAGGAAGTCATCTTTGGAGATTCCGAGATTACTACGGGTGCTGGCGGAGACTTGCAACAGGTGACAGGTTTGGCACGGCAGATGGTCACGCGGTTTGGAATGTCTACCCTCGGCCCACTGTCCTTAGAAAGCCAGAGTGGTGAAGTGTTCTTGGGGCGCGATTGGACGAGCCGGAGCGAGTATTCTGAGGAAATTGCTTCCCAGATTGATGTGCAAGTGCGGTCAATTGTCGCGAAATGCTACAAAGATGCCTGCAAGATCATGCGCGAAAACAGGGAAGTCATCGATCGACTCGTAGACTTGTTGATTGAGAAGGAAACTATTGACGGTGAAGAATTCCGCCAAATTGTTGCTGAGTACACAGATGTACCAGAAAAAGAGCAATTTGTGCCGAGTTTGTAAATTGTCTTGAGTTTTGAGTTTTGAATTAATTCATAACTCTTTAGGATATGGGGATGAGGTAGCTCATCCCCGTTTTTTTTATTTGTGCTGGGAGGAAGGTGAATGCGATCGCGATATCTTCCCATTAAAAATTTTGCGACTTAGTAGCACCCGCTTGCTTGAGTAATCCAATCACCTCAGCGTGTTGTCCGCCTTTGTGATGTCCCTCCAGAATGCCCAACTCAGCATATTCAATAGGATTACAGAAACCTTCTGCATTCACATCTGCACCTGCTTCTATCAAAGCACGAACAATATCAAGATATCCCTTATTGGCAGCATAAAGTAACGGATTAAAATATCCTTCAATGATTCTTTGGTTTACGTCTGCACCCGCTTCAATCAGCATTCTCACGATTTCATAGTGTCCGCTTGAAGCTGCATTGCATAACGCGGTGCTATTGATCCTGTGATTAACGTTTGTGCCTGCTTGAATTAACGCTCTAACCTGTTCTACATTTCCGTCATCAGCTGCTTGAATTAAGGCAATTTCATTCATTCCCTCTTCTGAAGCACCAGCTTGTTTGAGCAGGCGAACAATTTTAGGATGTCTGTCACCCTCAGCCAGCATCATCGCTGTATTGCCATTATCATCTCTGGCATCCAGGTCGGCTCCTGCTCCAATTAACGCCTGTGTTGAATCCGCGTAGCCAGCGATCGCAGCACACATCAGGGCGGTACGACCATCCTTACCTTTGAGGTTGATGTTCGCCCCCGCTTCCACTAACATTTTGACCACCTCAGCGCGTTTGCCTGTTGCGAAAAAGCTTTCAGCTACGTGCATCAAAGCGGTTTTCCCCTCACCAAGTCCATCTTCTTCGCTCAAAATATCTAACTCAGCACCTGCATCAATTAGAATTTGAACTACGGGAATATGAACGTAATTAGCCGAATACATTAGCGCAGTTTGACCGTTAGAGCCAATGGCATTGATGTCTATCCCCTTCTCAATAGCTGCTTTTACCGCTTCGACTTTTCCAAACATTGCCGCGTCAATAAAGTCTTCGACATCCTTCTTCTGTAATCGCTCCTTTTTCTTGACACCTTTCTCAATTTTGCTCTCCCCATACTTCCGGATATCTTCAGCAACTAAGGGATACAAATAGTCGTAGATTTCACGATGCCCGTTATAAGCTGCGTAGCGCAAAGGAGTATTAGAGCCTTCATACCAAGCATTAACATCAGCTCCTGCTTCTACCAGCATTTGCACCATCTTAAATTGACCGTTGTTAGCCGCTCCCATTAAAGCTGTGTAACTACCTTTGGGGTAGTTGATATCTACGCCAGTCTTCAGCAGAAGCTGCATGATTTCTATATTTCCATGTTCCGCAGCTAATGCTAGAGAAGAGCAACTAGTATCTCCTCCTAGAGGGTTAGCGCCTGCCTCAAGAAGAACTCGAACAATCTCAACTTGTCCATACTCAACTGCTATGCCTAAAGGTGTGAATTCAGAATTCAGGTCAAATCTATTAACTTCAGCACCAGCAGCAATGAGGGCGTGGACAATTTCAAGCTGTCCATGTTTGGCAGTAACTACAAGAGGAACCGGATCATCCCAAGCTGTTGGATTGACCTCAGCGCCTGCTATCAGCAAAGTTTTTACAACCTCAACATGACCGGAAGCGATCGCTGCTATCAATGCCGTCTTTTCTCTCCCTTCATCAAAATTTTCCTCTTCGTCAAACTCTACACCTTCATCTTGGGAGGAGTTTTGCTGCTCATTAGTACTCGCACTACTGACGTTCTTTTCATCGGAGAAAGCATCAACGAACTGTGTAAAGCCTGCGAAAAAGCGTTTTGTTTCTTCATCAGCATCCTCAGTAGCTTCTGCCAGCATCTGTCCATAGCTGGAGGTTCCTGGTACTGAAGAAACAAATAGACTCGGTTGGGAGCGAGCATCACCTTGAGGCAGTTCAGACTTAGCATTGACATTTGCCCCTGCCGCCAGCAATGCCTCCACAATGTCTAGATTTCCAATGCTAGAAGCTAAGACCAGTGGATGCTGACCCCTAGAATACAGCAGATTGCAAGTTCATGAAGTACAGTAGCAGCAGTTTGTGAACCAGTTGCGTAGGTGTTTTGGATTGACTAAATCAAGTGCAGTAGCAAGCAAAGTATCAACCATTTT
>NZ_JACJOQ010000548.1:0-13898 GCF_014695635.1 Coleofasciculus sp. FACHB-712
AAAAATCTGCATCCAATGGCTAACCCAAGCGATCGCATCCATCAAGCCGCCTCAACTTCAAATTTCAGCCGCCGCTCAGCGAAAGATTAATAACATTTTATGTTTTCTTTAACGATCCTTGGGGCGGATGTGTAAACCTATGGTATGGCATCATTTGCTCAGGGGATCGCTTGGCTACTGTTCTTGTGGAGAGGGGTATTTTTGCGCCAATGGTATTAGGAGTGTAGGAAATGAACCCTCATCAATTAGTACCCTGGGATGACAGTTCTCAGGCAACAACTCCTCGCGGACAGTTAGAGCATTTTGAAGAGCTAGTTGCAGCATTAATAGATCAACCGATCCAGACGAAGGAACAACTCCAAAAAGAGATTCTCTCACGACAAAGGTTTGAAACAGCGTTAAGCGAAAGTGAGAGACGATTCCGCGCTATTTTTAATCAAACATCCCAATTTATCGCGCTACTGCAATCAGACGGGATTGTCCTAGAAGCCAATCAGACGGCGCTAAACTTTGGTGGAATCACTGCAAGTGATGTAATAGGTTGTTTTTTTTGGGAAGCGCCGTGGTGGAGCGTTTCGCCAGAGATCCAGGAACGTTTAAAATGCGCGATCGCTCAAGCAGCAGCCGGAGAAATCGTGAGTTACGAAGTTGAGATGCGGGGTGTTGGAGAGACTGTCGCCACCTTTGACTTCTCGTTGAAGCTTTTGAAGGTAGAAACAGAGTTTGTTGAGGCACAGCATACGCTACCTTTATTGATTGCCGAAGCTCAGAATATTACCGAGTGCAAGCACTCAGAAAATCAGCTCACCCTGTGTAATCTAGAACGGCTAACGCTATACAAAATTTCAGAAATCGCGCAGGGGACTCAATCTCTTCACGCCGCATTTCAAGAGATTGTTGAACAAATTAGTATTGATACTGGTTTTCCGATTATCACCATCGAACTTTATGACGAAGCAAGGCAAATGATGGTGTTTGCAGGGCTAAAAGGAGTTCCCTTGCTTGCGGATACAACTGTTCTGGAGGTGCCGGTAGAGCAGACACTTTCGGGGAGTGTGGTTCGCACGGGTCAACCTGTCGTGAAGACGGATCTTTCGCAGTCAGCCAAGAATAGTAACTTTAATAAAATATTCTCGCAGTCAGAGATTAAAACTTTCATTTGTATGCCGATGATCGTCAACCAACGGTCGATCGGAGTTTTAAGTTTAGCCCATCGGGAAATCGTTCAATGCAATGATTCATTCCTGAAATGGATTGGAAGTTTGGCTAATTCTATTGCTTCCCTAACCGAGCGCAAGCAGGCAGAGCAAGCACTACGGGAAAACGAAGCGAGGTATCGTCGAATTGTCGAAACCACCGTTGAAGGGATCTGGGTTCTCGATCCAGAGGGGAATACAGCTTTTGTGAATAACCAGATGGCACAAATGCTAGGACTAACAGCGGCTCAAATGCTAGGCAAGCCTTTGTTTGCTTTTATGGATGACGAAGGTCGCGCGATCGCAAAAGCTTTCATGGAGCGTCGCCGCCAAGGAATTAAAGAACAACATGATTTTAAATTCTGCCGTCAGGATGGCTCCGATCTATGGGCAATTGTTTCTACCAATCCCATCTTCGATCAAGTGGGAAAATATGCGGGAGTCCTGGGAATGGTAACGGATATCACCCAGCGCAAAGCCACTGAAGAGGCATTGTTGCAGCAGGCAAAGCGGGAGTCGTTGATTCGGGTAATTACTCACCAAATCCGTCAATCTCTGAAGCTGGAGGAGATTCTCAACACGACGGTGACAGAAGTGCGACAATTTCTTGCCTGCGACCGGGTAGTCATTTTCCGCTTTCATCCAGACTGGAGTGGCGTTATCGCAGTTGAGTCGGTCGATTCTCGGTGGACGCCAATTTTAGGCTCGACGATGACAGACCATTGCTTTGCACAAACTTATGTGGAGCCTTACAAAAACGGTCGGATTCTAGCGATTGAAGATATTTATACGGCAAAGATAAGTCCGTGTCACATTGATTTACTGGCTCAGTTTCAGGTGAGAGCAAACTTGGTGGTTCCCATCCTCCAAGGCGAGGATTTGTGGGGATTATTGATTGCTCATCATTGTTCGCAACCGCGACAGTGGCAGCAGCTAGAGATTAATTTACTCCAAGAATTAGCAACACAGGCGGGAATCGCGATTAAACAAGCCCAACTTTATCAACAGTTGGAGGAAGCGAATCAGGAGTTGCAGCGCCTTGCCGTTTTAGATGGCTTGACTCAGGTAGCGAATCGCCGTTGCTTTGACCAGTATCTGAATAGTGAGTGGCAGCGGCTGGTGCGAGAGCAAGCACCCTTATCATTAATTTTGGGCGATATCGATTTTTTTAAACTCTATAACGATACTTACGGTCATCAAGCGGGAGATGAATGTTTAAAGGCAGTGGCGAGTGCGATTCGGCGTGCAGTGAAGCGTTCGACGGATTTAGTAGCTCGTTACGGGGGAGAAGAATTTGCGATAATTTTGCCGTATACCGTAGTTGAGGGAGCAATCCGAGTTGCTGAGCAAATCCGCGCTGAAGTGAAGGCGTTAGCGATCGCGCACGTTAATTCTCAAGCTAGTCAGCAGATCGCGCTCAGTTTGGGCATTGCTAGTGTAATTCCAACTTTAGAATCCTCACCAGCAATGCTGATTTCCGCAGCAGATACCGCCCTCTATCAGGCAAAAGCCGCAGGGCGCGATCGCTATTCCGCACACAATTAACGGCTCAGGGTACGAATGAACCGTTGTAAATTGGTGAACAATCCAGGTTTTTTCGGCGCTGCGGTGTCGCTGCTGCGGTTGCTGGGATTGGCGGCGTCCTTACCCTGAGTAGTTCCTGCCAGAATGTTGTCAAGTTCTTCGCCCACGGGTTTTGTAGAAACTTCGGCAATCAGCTGATAGTTGTCCTTGGTTTCCTGCCAAACTTGCCAGGGGGACGGGTAGCAGCGAAGCACCGCAGCACCGTCGAGGGGTCTGAGATAGTAACTAGATTCCAGGGTAGTCAGGAAGCGATCGCGCAATTGTCGTCCCGCGTAGCCAATGCCAATAATAGCGGCGTCTTCTAGATTAGGGTTGAGGAGAACAACCGGGCGATCGCCTGCTGCTTCGCACAGTTTTTCCACTTGCAAGACTTCTACTGCGGAAGGTTCAACGAACAAGAAAACACGATCTTCTGGGTGAATTTTCTCATCTACCGACGCTCGGCTACTGCCAATATCTGTAATTTTAAAGGGTACTTGTCCCCAGTCGCGGCGGGCAAGGGCAGCTGCCCCGGCGTCGGGAAAGAAAACTTTCAACTCCGATGCCATCTCCTCAAAGGCTTCGATAAATTGCAAGGCGACGGGCATCGGTTTGAGTTCTGGGAAGACTAACTCGACCTTGATGCGGGTGTAACCATTGGCGATCGCAGCTTGGGTTGCTTCGCGGGATTGCGCGATCGCTTCTTCTAGTGATTTAGGAAGTTCTGCCATCTCGAAAATTGTTGAATTTAAGTGGATTCAGCCAAAATGTCAAATTGATTAAAAAACCTCTTTCTAACCCTCTCCTAAGAGGAAAGGGGACAAGAGAAAGAATGTTTTAATTGTGTCGGGATTGCTGCTTGCCTCCGTTAGGGAAGTGGCGCGGAACGCGCAGTACGGGAAGGAGGTTGGGGATTCGGTTTAATGTTGTCGTTGATGATTCCCACCTACTGATTACTGTGAGTCGTTAGCATTCAAAATTCTAAACTCAAAACTCGCTCCGGCTGAAAGCTATTCTTGGAAACAGGCATCAATCGCTCTAAAACTTGCTTCAGCACCATTGCTGCCCAGTCTACATCCGCTTCCTCGGTGTCCCGTCCCAGGGTGAAGCGAAAGCCTCCTAAGGCAACTGCATCGCTGTATCCCATTGCCAGCAAGATGGGGCTGGGGCTGAGTTTGCCACTGTGACAGGCAGAACCGGCACTGATGGCAATTCCAGCCAGGTTCATCTGCCGCACCAAGGTTTTTCCGGTAACTTTTTCACTCTCTCCGATGACGCTAAAACTGACGTGGTGGGGTAGCCGATGCTGCCTGTCGCCGGTGGGGATGAGGTGGGGAACATCCGCTAAATGGGAGAATAAGCGATCGCGCAATTTTATCAATCTCGGTGTCTCTGTTCCCAATTCTTGCGCCGCTAACTCAGCCGCCACGCCAAAACCAGCAATGACAGGAACAGCCTGAGTTCCGGAACGCAGTTTTATTTCTTGCCCTCCCCCGCACAATAAAGGCGCTAACTCTACACCAGGGCGGACATAAACCGCACCCGCGCCCTGAATGCCATAGATTTTGTGGCTGGAAAGAGAAAGCATATCCACTGGCAGCCGCTGCACGTCAATCGGTAAGCGTCCAGCGACTTGGACGGCATCGGTGTGAAACAACACCCCGTGGGAGTGGGCAATCTTGCCCAATTCCTCAATTGGTTGCACCGTACCGACTTCGCTTTGCCCGTAAATAATCGAAACTAAGACTGTATTCGGTTGCAGTGCCTTTTCTAAATCGGTGGGATTCACCCTCCCTTTAGTATCTACCGGCAACCGCGTCACCTGCCAACCCCACAACTCTAATAAACGCGCCGGTTCTGACACGGCTGAATGCTCGACGCTGGAGATAATGATATGCTGGGGCGTCCTGTAGCTGCGGGCAACCCCCATAATCGCCAGATTGTCTGCCTCGGTGCCGCCAGAAGTGAAGATAATCGACTCAGCCGGTGCGTTAATGAGTCCAGCGACCTGAATTCTTGCCAGTTCCAGAACCGTTGCTGCCCGTTGCCCCCACTCGTGCAAGCTGGAAGGATTGCCCCACTGCTGGGTGAGGACAGTTTGCATGGTTGCGATCGCTTCTGGGCGAGTGGGCGTAGTAGCACTATAATCCAGATAAATTTGCATGGTTGATTAAGCGACAGGCTGTCTCTTCTTTCAGCATATAGCGCCTCTCGCTAGAGCGTCTCTCACCTAACTACCCGGTTTACAGACGTTATATTCTTCGTGAGACATGACTTCTTCTGGCACCAGCTTTGTCCCGCAGTCGCGGCAAATCATCCGGTAGTCGCGGCTCAAAGGGATACTAATAATCAAGCGGTTGTGGCGCATCCGCTTGCCCCGAAATTCGATATAGTTCCGGCTACCCTCCAATCTAGCGATGATGGCACGCGCCTTCACTACCAAATGAGCGGGAAGATGTCTTAAATTAATCGGATCGAGTGAAAAAGATTCTTCCCACTCCTGTTTTTCCTGTTTTCTTTGAATCCAGGTGGCGCGTTCTTGAACGCAGCGATGGCAGGTTTGACCATGACCTTTGTGACCGCACGAAAACGTTTTTTTTCTGGTTGGCATAAAAAATAGTGGTGTGGCTTGGTGCCTCCCACCCCCACAAAGCTTTTATCCTGTGGAAACTCTCCGCCGTGGGCGGTTGGACAAGATCGAATATTTTGTCCGCTTGCAGTTTATGTTAATGCAAGAGGGGCAAGTCTTTGAGAATCGTTTTCGCTTGCTGACGAAAAATCGGTGATGACACCACGAATCCGTCAGGTTATCGTGTGGGTGATGAAAGAAATTTATGCTTCGATGACGTAAAAAAGGGATGGCGAGTTCGCCTATCCTCTGTATCTATCAGCATCTATCAGCGAATCCAACTTCCCGTGCATCTTCTTTTTTCCCCGCCGACAATCCGTCTGGGTTTCACGTTACTGCTGGCGCTAACTCTCGGCGCGTGTCAGCGAGTGCAGTCGAAGAATTCCCGTCTCACGCCTCTGCCGCAAGATCCTTTTGTTCAGGTATATTTCAACCACGCCCAAACGGCAGAATATACTGAGCCGTATCGCCAGCAACGACGACAGGGAGATGATTTAGAGCAACAGATTGTCGATGCGATCGCGTCTGCGAAATCCAGCGTTGATGTGGCGGTGCAGGAGTTGCGCTTACCGAAGATTGCAACAGCGCTAGTGGATCGCAAAAAGGCTGGGGTAAAAGTTCGGGTAATTTTAGAAAATACCTACAGTCGTCCTCTCAGTGCGATCGCTTCAGCAGAGTTAGCAAAACTGCCGCAACGAGAACAGCAACGCTATCAAGAATTTCTCAAATTAGTAGACCGCAACGACGATAATCAGCTCAGTCCAGCGGAAATTAACCAAGGAGATGCCTTGGTCATGTTACGCAATGCGGGTATTCCGACAATTGACGATACCGCTGACGGTTCCAAAGGCAGCAGCCTGATGCATCACAAATTTGTGATTGTCGATAACGCAAAACTTATCGTGACTTCCGCTAACTTTACAACGTCGGATATTCACGGTGATTTTGCCAAGCCTAGCAGTTTGGGCAATGCCAATAACTTGCTAAAAATCGATAGTCCGGAGTTGGCAACCCTTTTCACCCAAGAGTTTAACGTGATGTGGGGCGATGGGCCAGGAGGCAACCCGGATAGTAAATTTGGCATCAAAAAGCCCTATCGACCCCCACAGCAAGTCAAGTTGGTCAATACCACCGTCACCGTCCAGTTTTCCCCAACTTCGACCACTCAACCCTGGAATCAAACCAGTAACGGCTTAATTGGCAAAACCTTAAGTACCGCCGCCCAAAGTGTTGATATGGCGTTGTTTGTCTTCTCCGATCAGCATTTAGCGAATATTCTAGAAATCGACCATCAAAATGGGGTGCAGGTACGGGCTTTAATCGATCCCGATTTTGTCTATCGCCCCTACAGTGAAGCTTTGGACATGATGGGGCAAGCCCTAAGCAATCAATGCAAGTATGAGGTTGATAACCGCCCCTGGCAAGAACCAATTACCACAGTTGGCGTGCCATTACTGCCAAAGGGCGATTTGTTGCATCACAAATTTGGGGTAGTGGATAAAAAAAACGTCATCACTGGCTCCCACAACTGGTCAGAAGCCGCCAATAGCGGCAATGATGAGACGGTGTTAGTCATTGAAAGTCCGACGGTTGCTGCCCATTATGAGCGCGAATTTGACCGCCTTTATAAGAATGCTGTGTTAGGTGTTCCTGATGGGATTGGGCAGAAAATACAGGCACAACAGAAACAATGTTCCCAGCAAACAACAGCTTCTCAACCCTCCCAAACCACTCCAACTGCCAATCCAAAAGCCAAACTTCCGATTCAAAAGGCGCAACCACCGAAAAGTCTCTCTAATTCTCCTCAATCCTCTGTCCCTAGCCCTAAGCCCGATCCCTATCTGGTCAACCTCAATACTGCAACTCAAGAAGAAATCGAGGCATTGCCTGGAGTTGGGCCAAAATTAGCGCAACGCATTATTGAGGCGCGTCAGCAGAAATCTTTTACCTCGTTACAAGACCTTGACAAAGTGCCAGGAGTTGGCCCCAGCTTGCTCGAAAAATTAAGCGATCGCGTGACTTGGTAGCAACTACTCCTTCTTTCCGGATCGGGACAATTTGCCAACGCTAACGACAATTGGACTAGCATCTGACAGGATAGTGCTGGTCTTAATGTACTGGGGTGTTATGCCATGAAGCTGATCCGCCTTCTCCTCAAAAATTCTTGGGTAACAGTCATTTTGGCTGCATTGACGGGTCTTCTCAGTGGTGGGAGTAGTGCGGGTCTAATAGCCCTGATTAACCTCACCTTAAGAAATATTCAACTACCAACAACGACCCTGGCTTGGAGCTTTGTTAGTTTGTGCTTTCTTCTGTTTGTGACCATGACTGCGTCCCAAGTCCTGATTGCCCGATTAGCAGAGGAGGTCATCTTCAATCTGCGAATGCTCTTAAATCAACGCATTCTGGCTTGTCCCTTGCGTCACTTAGAAGAAATTGGTTCCTCCCGGCTTCTCGCGACCCTCACAGAAGATATTGAGGTAATTTCTAGTGCCTCTATTTCCGTTTCTGGACTATTTGTAAATCTCGCCATTTTAGTGGGGTGCCTGCTCTATTTGAGCTGGCTATCTGTACCTCTTTTCTTTTTCATCCTAGGTTTCATGGCGTTAGGAATCTTGAGTCATACTCTACTGGTGACGAAGGGTAGGGATTCTTTCAAGCTTTCCCGCGAAGTGCGAGATAGGTTATACGAGCATTTTCGGACTACCACGGAGGGGACGAAGGAACTCAAGCTGCACCACTCTAGACGCCAAGCGTTTCTCTCTCAAGACCTCCAGGCTGCCGCTGCATCTTCGCGCCATTACCGAGTTGCGGCAATGAGTATTTTCGCTTTTGCTGGAAGTTGGGGGCTACTGTTGTTCTTCGTTCCCATTGGGTTGCTGATTTTTGGTTTACCTTTGCTAAGAAATATTCCTGTTTCTGTTCTATCCGGCTACGCTTTAACAATCGTATTTATGATTACTCCGTTGCGGGGGATTTTAAACACTCTTCCCGATTTAAGTAGAGCGAATGTTGCTTTAGATAAGATTGAATCGCTTGGCTTATCGTTGGTAGCCCAGAGAACTGAGGAGCATCTGACAACGACCCTAGATTCACAATTTGAGTGGAGTTCTTTAAAATTAGTGGGGGTGACTCATGCTTACCGTGGGGAACGGGAAGAACATCGCTTCATTCTAGGGCCACTCGACGTAACTTTTCATCGTGGAGAATTAGTGTTTATTGTGGGTGGGAACGGGAGTGGCAAATCTACTCTTGTGAAGCTGCTAGTTGGACTCTATATTCCGGAATCGGGAGAAATTCAATTTGACGGTAAAGCGATTACAGATAAAAATCGCGAGTGGTATCGCCAACAGTTTTCAGTTGTTTTCTCTGACTTCTATCTCTTCAACCGTCTTCTAGGATTAGACACTCCATCACTAACTAACCAAACCCAAAAGTATTTAGAAAAGCTGGAATTAGATCGTAAAGTGCAGGTAAAAGACGGTATTCTTTCCACTACTGCTTTATCCCAAGGACAGCGCAAGCGTCTTGCTTTATTAACGGCGTATTTGGAAGATCGTCCTATTTATATATTTGACGAATGGGCGTCAGACCAAGACCCTGTATTCAAAGAAGTTTTTTACACTCAACTGTTGCCAGAGTTAAAAAGTAGAGGCAAGACGGTTTTAGTTGTTAGTCACGATGACCGGTACTTTGAAGTTGCCGATAGGATTGTGAAGTTAGATTATGGGAAGGTGCAATATGATAAAAACTTACATCGTTAATGATATGTTTTCTTGAATTCTTACTTATAATTCGGAACCCCACCCCAACCCTCCCCGTTCACGGGGAGGGGGAAATATGCTTCTTTCTCGTTTATGAGAGAATTGAAAGAATTTTCGTAAGTAAAGATGAGGGTAAATTTTTTTATCCTTTATAATTACTGATTAACAATTCCTCTTTGTTTGATAGTGTTCTCTGTGTTCTGAGATAAATCAGGCCAAGGTAAAAAATTCAGCCGGAGAATACGTTTATTCGGAACGTTGTCCCAAGCGCTAAAAACGCGCTTCCAATCATCAAGAAATTCGGGTTGAACTTGCCCTAATGTTTTTACTAAAGAGTGATAGACGCGATCGCTTACTGCTTCATCGGATGTGACGCCTTGCCGAACTTCCAAATCGAACTCTAGATACTGTTGATCTTCTTCGTAAACAATTCGGGCGCGGTATAGTCCGGTGAGAATATCGTTGAGTTCTTCGCATTTTACCGCTGCATCCAACATATATTCGGTCAGATTAGTTCCTAAAAGAATTAAACAACTATCTGAGCGACCCGTGACTGCTAAAATATTTGGAAGCCAAGGGCTAGATTTTGCAATAATCTTAACTAAAGCTTCATCCTTAGAATCTAGCTTGTCCGAAGTAAGAATTGCTTTTCTTAATTTGCTCCAACTATATAACGCAACACGGTCGTAGAGAATGTAGCGCACTAGCGGAATTCCTTGCCAACGAGTCACGCAAAAGTGACCATCAACAAGTTCCACAAAAGTGTCAGAAGCAATGAAATGAAAGAAGTGAGGAATGGGAGATTCTAGACCTAGCGAATTAGCAAGTTTCTGGTTACGATACAGTAGTTTTCGCAAAGCGATCGAAGCGAGAGATTCAGTTCCCAGTCCCCCAGTATCGGCGCTGGCGTACATGGAAAACATAAATGGAATATCTTCTGCTATCCCCGCCCGATTTTGCAAAGAAGTGCGGATACTTTCTGGAAAAGGTTCACCAATTACGATGTATCTTAATTTTTCTAATGGAAGCGATCGCTTTTGCTCACTTGCCTTTAGATGAAGATGCGCGATCGCAGATGGTACAATCAATAGAATAATCTGATCTACCAATTGGTTCATCTTGCAGATCATTTCAATAATATCATCTTGCTGGATACCTGGGCAGAATACCCAGAAAGGATAAGGCGTATTCGCTGCCATATTATTTAACGCCCAGGAAAACGATACTCCTCCGAGAGAACTTCCTAAGCTAAGTCCAACAATTGCCAGCGTTTTTTTCTTGTGTACAGCAAAGGTTCGTTCCAGAAATATCCGGGTTTTAAGACCGACAAAACGGCTATTTGATTTTAGAATAGGCCAATAAAATGAGTTTCCGGATGATCCGGAAGAACGAGCGATCGCATAAATTTTATCAGCATTATCTGCTAGCAATTCCTCAAATGGATAAGCTAAAGCATAATATTTTTTATCTAACAAAGGTAGTTGGTTAAATGGAACTCGTGCTTTAATTCCTTGAGTTCCTAAAAACTGTTTGTAAGCGGGTACGCCTCGTTGGGCACGTTGATACACTCTTTCGGCTAATCTTTCCGACCCTAAAGAGTTTTTTATGAATGGTTTAAATTTCATGGAGTAGTGCTAAAGAAGTTGGAAAGTTTTCTTTTTTTACGAACCGCGAAGGCACGAAGGACACGAAGGAAAGAGAGGGAAGACAAGAAGAGTCTATAAATAAGTCTTAAATTTCTAACGCTAAACGCAGAGTACTATAAGACAAACTAAAAATTGAACAATTTTTAGATATTGCTTAATGAAATATTGAACGAATTAAATTAGATTGAAACAAAAATTTACTAAACTAAGTCATAAATTCCAGAGCTTTGCAAATTCTTAGTGTATGTAATAAAGAAATAGGAACCCCAAACTGATTTTAGGGGTGGATGGAGGGGGGAAACTTCCCTATGTCAAGCTTTCTAGATCGGCACATTCACGCAGGCGTGAAGTTTTGAACGTTATTACTATATAAATTATGGTGAATCTTAATTTGCAAGCGTCTAATTCTCTTCGCAAAACCCAAACTTTTAACAATCCCGATCGCTTTATTGAGGGATGGTATTGGGCTATTCCCTCTCACAATCTCAAGGTGGGTGAGGTGAAGCCTGTAACCCTTTTGGGAAGGGAACTGGCGATTTATCGGGGCAAGGATGGGAAAGCGATCGCTCTCGATGCATATTGCCCCCACATGGGCGCACACCTTGCCGAAGGAAAAGTCGAAGGCAATGGTATTCGCTGTTTTTTTCACAATTGGAAGTATGACCAAGCGGGGAAGTGTATCGACATTCCGTGTTTGGAAAAGCCGCTTCCAGCTAAGGTGCAAAGTTGGCCTACGGCGGAAAAATACGGGATGGTGTGGGTGTGGACTGGAGAAACGCCAGGACAGCCTTTGCCGTGTCCTCCCGAACTCAAAGACGAAGAATGCGATGCGGCGATCGCGTCTTGCTTCGTGAAGAACTGTCACCCCAACGTGGTGATGATCAACGCTATCGACGCCCAACACTTCAATACCGTTCACAACCTGCCACTGAAAATTGTGTTTGAGAAGCAGGAAGACGAAAACGCGATCGCTTTCAGCAACACTACGCGGGGAGGGGACGAATCTCTGTTTGTAAAACTAATCCGCCCCTTATATAAAAATGAAGTTACTTATAGTATGTGCTACTGGTACGGCAGCACTGGCACTGTGACACTTGGGCCAGACTTCCTCCATTTCTACATCATGTTTGCCCTTCGCCTCACCGAAGCCGGAAAAACTGAAGGACAGACTTTATTAATTACTAAGAAGCGTCTGGGTGTACTCGGTTGGATCTTTAACCGAATCGTACTTTGGCTGACGAAGATGGTGGGGAATTACTTTGCCAAAGGAGACACCCAAGTTTTCCAAACGATTAAGTTTGACTTTCAGACTCCGACGAAAGAGGACAAGTCGATTATCCAGTTCATCCAGCACGTCGAGAAACAGAAAGCGATCGCGTGGGGAACTTGGGAGGCGGCTTTGCCGGAGGAGGAGCATCGGCAATATGATTTGAATAAGGCAGACCTAACCTCCCAACCCCCTTCCCTGCAAGGGAAGGAGGTGCAGGACTCCCCAATTCTCGCAGCCGAAGGTCAGGGAAGCCGAGAGGTAAAGGAGAATTCTTCCTCAGTCCTCAGTCCTCCCTCCTCAGCACTCAGTCCTCAGCCCTCAGTCCTTCCTCCTCTCTCCCTAACCCCGGAGGCGAGATGAGTTCTGTATTGATTACAGGCTGTTCGTCCGGCTTTGGTCGGGCTATGGTTGATGAGTTTCTTCGGCGGGGTTGGCACGTCATTGGTACGATGCGGAACGCACCGCAGCGACGGGAAATCCTCGCAGAATCGTTAGAAAGATATAGCGATCGCTTGACGATTCTCAGTCTAGAAATCACCGAACCCAGCCAACGAGATGCCGTAGTTGAGGCAGTTCGCCAAACAGGTCGGCTGGATTGTTTGGTAAATAATGCAGGCTACAGGTTCTACGGCGCTTTGGAGGATTTGAGCGAGGAGCAAATCCGCCGTCAATTTGAGGTGAATTTCTTCGGTGGGGTGTTCCTGACTCGCGCTTTGCTTCCGTTGATTCGGGAAGCGCAGGGAACCCTAATTTTTATCTCCTCCACCTTCGGCTTTACCGGCTTTCCCTTGACCTCGGCTCATTGCGCCAGCAAGTATGCTCTGGAAGGCTTAGCAGAGAGTCTTTATTACGAGCTTGAGTCCCACGGGGTTCGTGTCGCCTTGGTAGAACCTGGAGCCAGCAAGACGACGAATAATGGCAAGAATATGAGTTGGGGGGAAGGAAACGCTGAAACTTATCGAATCCAGACGGAAAACTACCGGAGGCTGAATCAGCGAGTTATCTCAACGGCTCAGGATAATACGCATCTGGTCGCCAAACGGGTTGCTGATATTGCCGAAGGAAGCGATCGCCAACTCCGCCGTCGAGTCGGCTGGGATGCCAATTTTACCCATATTTATCAACAAATCTTGCCAGATAGGGTGCGCCTACCGTTATCAAAAATGATTTATCGACGGCTATTTATGGGGAGACAAAGCCGATGAATCAATACCAAAAAACAGCAGGCTTCGATTTGCCTCACATCCCATCTGACGACAAGCTGCGTCGCGTACTCTCCTCAGCCTTGAAGAGTCGGCTGGGTGAAGAGCCGATTTCCCCAGAACTTATGAGCAATTCCTACTGGGACGCCGCTCACTTTAGTCTTGAGAAAGTCCAGATTTTCCAAGATTCTAGCCAACAAGAGCAAGCAGAAATCCTGCGGCGATGCAGTAGCGGACTCATAGAAGAAGCCTATTTCATCGAAAAAGCCGGAGTCGGTTACATGGCAAAAATGGTGCTGCTGGCAGAAACCACCGAGGAGCGAATGCTCTACGCACTCTTCAGCTCCGACGAAGTGACTCACCTTGCCCAGATTAGTCATTTTTTGCCTGAAAAACACCTCCTGGGGACAGACGACCCCTTCTTGCGCTTCCTGGCAGATTTGGTGGAAACCCAGGATAAAACAGTCCTGCTATTTGTGCTTCAGGTAGTGCTAGAGGGGTGGGGTTTGAGCCATTACAGAAGTCTCGCCAAAGACTGTGTAAATCCTCAGCTAGCTGGGATATTCGAGGGATTTTTGCAAGACGAGAGCCGTCACCACGGCACCGGAGTCACTCTGTTCAACCAGAT
>NZ_JACJOQ010000549.1:0-12261 GCF_014695635.1 Coleofasciculus sp. FACHB-712
ACCGCCGAGATCCTCAACCCAGTCTCGACTCCCTCGCAGGTGATAGAAACGAGCCGCCTGAAAGCCCGACCTCCCATTAAAGACCCCACCCACAGAGACGATAGTGATTTTTGTATCTAGCCATTGGTTAAGATAGGGAGCCGCACCCAAGGCAACTTGTACACCACCACTCGTTCCAACGAGAATGATGTCAAGCGGTTTACTCTCTTTACGGGAAATGGGCTGCCCACTATTCATCCGCTCGATGATGGCATTGGCAATCCCCTGATTATAAATAGAGCCATAGCGAGGATCGGCGGAAATCGCAAATCGCCAGAGATTGCGGATTTTGATCAGCACGCTGGCGATTCCCATCCCACCATTTCGATTCGCAAAGTGCCATACGGGGCTTAATAAGCGCTGTCCTCCTAGACCCTTGTTCTCTGCTGAGTATGGGAAAACATCTCCTACAGCTACGCAGTTAGGATGACTCTCAACAATCCGGTCTAAAAAAACTTCTTCTCCAGGCGTTAATTCATTGGCAGAAAAATCTCCCACCCCTGTCAAAAAGACAATGTAACAATTGATTTGGGAGGATTTGGAGGCAGGATTTGAGTCATTGTTGGGTGGCAAGATCGAGCTTTGGTTTTTCTTAAAACCTAAAGTTTCTGCTCCTTGTCCTAGCCACCAGACGACAGTCCCGACTGGCGAAGTAATACCCCAGATGATGAGTATAAAGACCGCTAGGAGCAACAGCTTCAAGGTTCCCCCCCGAAGCCATACAAGTATCCGCCAAATCAATCGCAGCATTCAAGAATATCTAGTTGCTTACTGTTACTGTCTTAACGTCAATTAATTTTGGTCAGGAAGTGAATTTTTTTGGTGATTGGCTCCCTGAGGCAGTATCCTATCCAAAGTCGTCATCAATCGCGAGTAGTAAGGATTCAACGTGAGCAGCGAGGAATCAAAAGTAAGCTTGGGCACGACCCTTTGGAATGCACTTGCTTTAGATGGAAATTTTTATGAAAATGCTCGAAATACGCCTAAAACCTATCGAATTGCCCAAACTATTGTGATTTTAGCAGCACTGTCCCATGCTTTGGGTAGTGCTGTTATTTTATTAATTAACCTGGCAACGCTGCCCGTAATGCTGCTGGCGCTTCTGATTGATGGGATGAGCATTGTGGGAGGCTACTATTTCTGGACGCTTACCATTTGGAAGATTGGGGAGTGGCGAAAACCAAATCACGTTACCTATAGGGATTTGATGATTCCGATTGGCTTTGCCTATGCTCCGCAAGTGCTGAACTTCTTAACGCTGATTCCTTTGTTCGGACAACCACTTGAGCGGGTGCTAGCCGTTTGGAGTTTGCTGGCTGTGATAGTAGCAGTCCGCCAAGGGTTAGATATTAGCACTCGCAATTCGGCGCTGATTTGTTTGGTCGGATGGCCTTTGGTACAGCTGGCGGTTGGATTTATACAACGCTTTGAACAATTCCTGGTAGAGGGTTTCTAGGTTTTGTTGACATTTCGCCAAAACTTTGCACCAAATCCCGCTCTGGTTTTGCTTGGTTGTCACAGGAAACGAAGATGATTCTGACTTAACCTGTTACTTTCGGGGATTCAGGATTGTTAAAATAGAGCAAAATACTTGTAAATTAATTTTGTTAAGGTCTTTTCGCAATCTGCCTTATGACTAGGAGACTTTCAGCCGCTGTTGGCGCGATCGCCTCCGGTATAACTTTACCGACCGCCGCTGCACCGATTCAAGCTCCTGTTCAGACTCCTGAACGATCTAGTCAAGTTGTCCGCAAGTTATATCCTAATTACAAAGTGATCGTGTTGGACGATGATTTTAATACGTTTGAACACGTTCACGAGTGTTTGGTGAAGTATATCCCTGACATGACGAGCGATCTCGCTTGGGAACACACCTATCAAATCCACTTTGAAGGTCAAGCAATTGTTTGGGTGGGTCCCCAAGAGCAGGCAGAACTTTACCACGAGCAACTCAGTCGCGCTGGGTTAACAATGGCTCCTCTGGAAGCGGCTTAAAAGAGTTATGAGTTTGAGTTAGCATTCTTAATCCAAAACTCAACACTCATAACTCAAAACTTTCCGATTCCCTACGCGGTTACGGTTGCCATTGCCCGTTCAACGGCTTGCAGCGCTTGGTCTACCTCTTCAGCAGAGACAATCAGCGGCGGCACAAATCGAATCACTTTGGGACCAGCAGGCACCAGCAATAAGCCGTCGGCGATCGCTGCTTTCACAACATCTGCTGAAGTTAAATCAATCTCTGCCTTCAACTCCATCCCATTGATTAAACCCCAGCCACGCACTTCACTAATTTGGTCGGGATATTTAGATGCGATCGCGCTCAATCCAGCGCGTAATTGTTCGCCCCGATCTTGTACATTTTGCAGAATATTGTCCCGTTCTAGCGTCTGACACACGGTTAACGCAGCCGCACAGGCAAAAGGATTGCCGCCATAAGTGCTAGCATGATCTCCCGGCTGAAAAACATCACAATGTTTCTTGCACAAGGTTGCACCGATGGGAATGCCACCACCTAATCCCTTGGCAGACGTGAAGATATCCGGCTCAATTCCCAAATGCTCGTATCCCCAGAACTTGCCGCTGCGACCCATGCCAACTTGCACTTCATCTAAAATTAGCAAGATGTCGTTCTCATCGCAGATTTTCCGCAATTCTTGGAAGTATTTGACATCGCCGGGACGCACGCCACCTTCTCCCTGCAAGGCTTCCAGCATAATTGCGGTGACACCTTGATCGCCTTCGTCGAGGGTAGCGATCGCATTCTTGATCGCCCCAATATCGTTGTAAGGCACATAGTAAAAACCAGGCATCAACGGGGCAAAATTTTTCTGGTACTTCGGTTGACCTGTAGCGGTAATCGTCGCCAACGTGCGCCCGTGGAAGCTGGCGTGAGCCGTCAAAATAATCGGCTTTTCGATCCCTTTGACCGTGTGGGCATATTTCCGAGCCAGTTTGATTGCCCCTTCATTCGCCTCAGCACCGGAATTGCAGAAAAACGCCCGATCCGCGCAGGAATGGTCGATCAACCATTTTGCCAATTCCCCTTGTACCGGGATGTAATACAAGTTAGAGACATGGTGCAGCGTCTGGATTTGGCGAGTTACGGTTTCCACCAAAGCTGGGTGAGCGTGTCCGAGGGTACAAGTGGCAATCCCGGCAACAAAGTCCAGATATTCGCGCCCCTCGCTATCCCACACGCGGCAACCCGCACCCCGTTCTAAAGCTAGGGGATAGCGCCCGTAGGTACTCATCACCGAGGCGTCAAAGCCTTCTGGGTCATACGGAACGGACACGCCTGACTCTGCCGGAATTGAGGAATTTTCAACCAGAGTTTCTAGACTCACTGCTTACTCCTGAAATTTTTTATCCTTATTTGGCAATCTTAAAGGGAATTTTCAAAAAGTTCTGTTTAAAGGGAACTATAAACCCTGAGAAAACAGAAACAGGCTTACTTGCGAAAGGTTAGCTGAGGCGGTTAACATCGTCCACGCGACTCCAGGTTGAGTCTAAGATTGACCGCGAGCATTGCACTTGATCCAATCGGCTCGTCTGACAGGATGATTTTGGGAAAGTTTAAGTTGCGATCGCTCCTCATTTTTGTTTGTCCCAATCAGCTAAATCAGATGATGCATCTTTTGTCCTTAGCAAAACTCCCCGTCTGGTGCTTTCCGCAGCCGTTTGTTCTCGCTAATCTTAACCAAACAAACCAGCAGCCTCAAGCAAACATTGCAGAGTTAGTCCCAATTCTGATTATTCTCCTGCTAATTGCCACAGTCGTTGCCCTGGTGACACAGCGGCTTCGCGTTCCCTATGTCACGGGTTTAGTGTTGGCAGGTTTACCAATCACGGAACTATTTTCTCGCCGGATTGGACTCGATCCTTCCTTAGTATTGAATCTTTTCCTGCCAATTCTCATCTTTGAAGCTGGCATCAATACAGATGTTAGCCGTCTCCGAAGCACGTTTAAACCAATTGCCCTTTTAGCGGGTCCAGGGGCGATACTTTCCTCGGCGATTATTGCCGTTCTGTTGAAATTTGGGCTAGGGCTAGATTGGATACCGGCGCTACTAATTGGAGTTATTCTCGCAAACACTGATACGGTTTCCATGATTGCCGTTTTTAAGGAGATACCTGTACCCTCCCGGCTTTCCACGATCGTTGAAGGAGAAACCCTCTTCAACGATGCTGCCGCTCTAGTTTCATTTAACCTGATTCTGACAGTGTATTCGACAGGTTCGCTCACAGTCTTAGAAGGAATCCAACAACTATTATTTGTTGCCGTGGGAGGCAGTCTCGTTGGCTTAGTCTTGGGCTATTTAAGCATCCCTGTATTTCTTCGTTTACACGATCCCCTTAGCAGTCTCTTGCTAACCGTTGCAGTTGCATTAGGAACCTTTCAAATCGGGCAATCTTTAGGGGTATCCGGTGCTGTGGCTGTGGTTGTAGCTGGATTAATTTTCGGGAACGTTGGGCTTTCTCGCAGCACGTCTGCTTCCGATCGGATCGCGTTGTTAAGTTTCTGGGACTATGCCAGTTTTGCAGTCAATACCTTTATTTTTCTGCTGATTGGTGTAGAAATAAACCCGGTGACGTTCTGGAGGACTTTGCCAGCGGTTCTGCTTGCCGTTTTGGCTTACCAAATTGCGCGAGTCCTCACTGTCTATCCGCTGTTGGCTGGAGTGCGTTGGTTTGACCGTCCGATTCCATTGCGCTGGCAGCACGTCTTGTTTTTAGGTAATATCAAAGGCTCTCTTTCAATGGCTCTTGCCCTTAGCTTACCTACAACACTACCGGGGCGAGAGCAGTTGATCGCCTTAGTGTTTGGTGCGGTGTTGTTATCTCTCGTAGGGCAGGGCGTAAGTTTACCTTGGTTTGTACGCCGGTTGCAACTCTCTCGCTTCTCAGATTCTCGCCAACAAATTGAGGAATTGCAGGCTCAGTTAATTGCTTCTAAGGCAGCTCAAGATGAATTGGATAGTCTATTGAAAAAAGGGGTTTTGCCAAAAAGTGTTTATGAAGAAATGCGAGCCGTTTATCAGGTGCAAGTTGCCGGGGCAGAAAAAGCGCTGCGGAATCTTTATAATCGTCGTCCGGGACAATTAGTTGAAGGCGATCGCTCAAAACTTGACGCGATTAGACGACGATTGCTATTGGCAGAAAAAGGGGCGTTGAATGAGGCAATTCGGCAGCGAATTCTCTCTGAGGAAATCGTGCAAGGGCGGATAAAAACGATTGATGAACAACTGATGAAACTAGAAGATGATTAGGTACAACCGTTGATAAAATCAATGGCTTGATGTAATGACCCTGGCTTCGTCACCATTAATATTGTCGCTCCTGGCTCTAACACTGTACTCCCGTTGGGAATCTCTAAATCCATGTGGGGATGGGATTGATAACCAATAATTAAAGAACCTGTAGGAAATTGGGGTTCCTGAGCAATTTCAGCAACGGTAAGACCGACAACATAGCACTTTTGGGGAATCGAGAGTTTTAAAACTTCAATTTGACCCTGCTCAAAATGCATCATTGATTCTACTTGCGGATACTCAATCGCATTCACCATTGTAGAAACTCCCAAATCAACAGTACTGATGATATGAGAAGCCCCGACAATGCGTAGGGGTTCGGCAAAATCACGGTGGCGCACTCGACTCACAATATGGGAAACGCCGTAGTGTTTAGCAAGCGTGACCATTGCTAGATTTAAGGCATCATGACGGAGAACGGCTGCGACGGCATCAGCTTTGTGAATCCCGGCTTCTAGCAGCACCTCGGTACTGACAGCACTGCCTTCAAATGCCATTGCGCCGACTTGTTCGCGGACATACCGGCAAGCACTTGGATCGATATCAATTACGGCGACGGTATGCCCCAGGTCTACCAGCCGTTGCGCTAAATCCAACCCAACAAGTCCGGCTCCACCAATGAGTACAAACATAGCTGTCTCTCTAAGAATATTGACTCTGTGCTTCACTTTACAAGTCGAGAGCGGTTATCCTGCGAGGGTATCCTCCACATTTTTTTCTAAAATTGACTTAGGTGACTACAGGCAGTGTAAGCAACGATCGGACAGCACTTGAGCAAAAATATGAACGCCTTCGTCAAGAGTTGATTGGCGGTGCGATCGCACTCTTTGGTGTCGCCCTGCTCGGCACTTTATGGTACAAGCTGGTGGAGGGTTGGTCGTGGTCAGATGCAGCCTATATGACTGTGATCACGCTAGCAACTGTGGGGTATGGAGAAACTAATCCGCTGGGTAATCGCGGTCGCTTGTTTACGATCGCCCTGATTTTAACAGGTGTGGTCAGCATCGGTTACATCGTCAATCGGTTTACAGAAGCCCTGATTCAAGGCTACTTTCAAGAGGGAGGACGACTGAGGCAGCGGCGGCGTTTGGTAGATTCTTTAAACGAACACTATATCCTTTGTGGATTTGGACGCACCGGGCGTCAGATTGCTAAAGAGTTTAAGGCGGAAGGCATTTCGTTTGTAACAATAGATTCTCAGGTGGAGCCGGTAGAGGAGGCGCTACAGTTGGGTTATATCGCGGTGCAAGGCGATGCGACGCTGGATGACACGCTTCACAGGGTAGCGATTGAACGGGCGATTTGTCTGGTGGCGGCGCTACCTTCGGATGCAGAAAATCTCTATACGGTGATTTCGGCGAAAACGCTTAATCCAAACATTCGAGCGATCGCGCGGGCAAGTACAGAAGAAGCGGTGCAAAAAATGCAACGCGCCGGTGCTGATGCCGTGGTTTCTCCCTATATTACCGGCGGCAGGCGCATGGCAGCGGCAGCACTTCGACCCCAGGTGATGGACTTTGTGGATGGTATCCTGACGGGAACCGATCGAGCTTTTTATATGGAAGAGTTCCTGATCGATCCTCAAAGTTGTCCCGTTGTGAGACAAAGCCTAAGAGAAGCCCGGTTGCGATCGCAATCGGGCGCTTTAGTTCTCGCCATTCGTCGCGCCGATGGCACCCTCATCGGGGGTCCCACGGGAGAAACTCAATTACTGGCGGGAGATTTGCTCATTTGCATGGGTACAGCAGAACAACTGCGAATCCTCAGCCAAATCCTCATTCCCATTAGTTCTGGGAAGCTGCGTCCGCCCAAGCATACCTAACCCAATCAGTTTTTCTACCTAGCGATCGCTTTAATTAATCCAGTTTCAGGGAATTCACTGGCACCTCATCCCAAGAATCAACCGTCCGCAATCTGGCAATCCAACCCGACTCCTTTTGGAAATCGGTTAAATTTTGCTGGTAGGATTCATGACAATCTTGTGCCTGCGCTTCATCACAACAGGCAATACAGGCATGAATCATCCCAGACGGGTCGATCTGTTCGTTCACCCAAATGGTCATAGGGCATTCTCCCTGAATTTTAAATGCATAGACTGCTTGCAACTCGCCAAAAAACGCTTACCTCTGGGCTGCGATCGCGTACAGCCCTTTGGGCATGAAAACAGCGAAGCGAGGCGTTAGCCTAGCTCTGACTTGTCAGTTCGCACTGGGAAAGAGCAATCCGTTGATTAGTGCTGATTTAATACTTATACCAAGTTGCGTTGTCACATCCTTCAAATCCAATGGCAACGCCAAGGTGTTTTACATTTGTTGGCTCTCTAGCGCTAAGGAATCGACCCGCTTCGATCCCCACACCCTCCACTAAAGATATAGAACAGATGGTGAAAACCCGAAGAAAATCGGGAATTCTAAGAAGGGTACTGATGCAAACTCTGATTATTGCAGGTCTTCCTTTTGGGCGATCGCTCAACTCCTGAGTTAGCGAGAGAAAAACCAACGATGACAAGGCTTTGAGCCAATAGAAGCCCAAGAGTTGGGATCGAACATTCGTAAAGCTGTCAATCGGTTCAGCGATAAAAGGCAGCATAACCCCAGTTAAGTCACAAAAATAGTTTCTATGAAATCTCGACTTTTCCGCTTCGTGTCTCTTTTTTTGCTCAGTATTGTGCTGATCGCAGCCTGCAATAGCACGACGGTGACTTCCCAAAAAGAAACTCAGCCCCTTACCGTCGGCTACAATTTGTGGCCTGGGTTGTTCCCAATCGCGATCGCTCAAGAAAAAGAATTCTTCACGGCTCAAGGGGTCAAAGTCAAACCCGTCTATGTCCAAAACTTTCTAGAATCGGTGTCTGAATTCAGTGCTGGACAATATGATGGAGTTGCCATCACAGTAAGTAGCTTGATGAGCATCATTGAGAAAAACCCGGATTTACAGATTGCGATGGCAACTGATGAATCGGCTGGTTCTGACTCAATAGTAGTTCGCCCAGAGGTTAAAAGTGTCGCTGACTTGAAAGGCAAGCGCCTCGGAGTCAGGTTAGGTGATGGAGAATTATTTGTCAGCGAAATGCTCCAGAAACATGGTTTGACTAGCGATAATTTGACCCTAGTCAACGTAGAAGGAGAAGCGGTTCCAGCACGTTTTAAGAGCGGGGATATTCAAGCGGGACATACTTGGGAACCGTACTTATCTGAAGTAACCAAATCTGGAGGGCGAGTATTATTCACCAGTAAGGACACACCCGGCTTAATTTCGAGTGTAATCGTGTTTCGCTCCTCAGTAGTACGCGATCGCCCAAAAGACATTCAAGCATTTATTCGCGCCTGGTTTCAAGCGCAAGATTACTGGCAGGCAAATCCCGAAGAAAGTAAAGCACTGATTGCGAAAACGCTCTCCATCAAACCTGAAGAAATTTCCACTGAGGGTGTCAAGTTGTACACCTTAAAAGACAACTTAAAAGCATTTACTCCTGGTTCTACAACCGAGTCGTTGTACCATACCGCCAAATTGTACGCCGACTTCTATATTCGCACCGGAGGATTAAGCACCGCGCCAGATATTCAAAAAATGATTAATCCTTCTTTTGTGCAGATGTCGCAGGCAGGAAATTAACGAGAAAAAAAGCGTTATTCCATGCAGTTAAACATCAACAGTTTTTCAAGATGAAATCTCGATTTCTCCGCTTTGCGTCTCTTTTTTTGCTCAGCCTTTTCCTGGTTACAGCCTGCAATGGCAGAACCTTTATAACCTCTAAACCTGAGCTTCCACCACTGCGAATTGCCTACAATCTGTGGCCTGGATATTTCCCAATGGAGATTGCTTCAGAACAAGGATTTTTCGCAGAACAGGGGGTGGAAGTTGAACCTGTGTATTCAGAAAACTATTTAGGAGTTGTTTCTGATTTTAGTGCAGGTAAATATGATGGCATCATCGTAACATTGGGTGGTGTGATGAGCATCATTGGGAAAAACCCAGATATCCACATTGTCCTGGAAACCGATCAATCGGCTGGTGCTGATACCGTAGTGGTGCAACGTGATATTAAAAGTGTGGTTGACTTGAAGGGCAAGCGACTCGGCGTGAAGTTAGGCGACTACGGAGAATTGTTTGTTGTCAAGATGCTGGAGAGCAATGGTCTTACTACCGATGACGTGACGCTAGTCGATATAGAAGGGGAAGCCATTCCAGCACACATAAAAAGCGGTGATATTCAAGCCGGACAAACTTGGTATCCCTACACATTAGAGGCAGTGAAAGCCGGAGCGCAGGTACTATTTACCAGTAAGCAAACACCTAGGTTGATTCCGAATGTCATCTTATTTCGCAGCAATGTAATACGCGATCGCCCTGGACAGATAAAAGCATTTGTCCGAGCTTGGTTCCAAGCCCAAGATTACTGGAAAGCCAACCCAGAAGCAAGCAAATCACTGATTGCTAAGCGGCTGAAGATTAAACCGGAGAGCGTTTCAACCGATAACATTCAGCTGTCCACCTTAAAAGAAAACTTAAAAGCGTTTACTCCAGATTCCACAGAAGAGTCGTTGTACCATACCGCTCAATTGTACGCCGATTTCTCGATTCGTACTGGAGGATTAACCGCTGCGCCAGATATTCAAAAACTGATCGATCCGTCTTTTGTGCAGCAGTTGCAGCCAGGAAGTTGACCGTATTCAGTCACACACATCAACAGGTTTTAGCATGAAATCTCGATTGCTACGCTTTGTATCTCTTGTATTACTCAGCATTGTGCTAATCACCGCCTGCAATGGCACGACAACCGTAACTTCCAGCCCACAGTCTTTGCCTCTTAGGGTCAGCTATAATCTTTGGGCTGGACAGTTTCCGATGGCGATCGCCCAAGAAAAAGGATTCTTCCAAGCGCAGGGTGTTAAAGTCGAACCCATTTTTTCAGAAAACTATCTCCTACCCCTGTCTAACTTCAGTGCTAATAAAAATGATGGGGTTGCGCTGCCATTAGGTAGCGTCATGAGTAGGCTTGGGCAAAACCCAGATGCAAAAATTGTTTTAGTCACCGATCAATCAGCGGGTGCTGACGCAATGGTAGCTCAGCGCCATATAAAAAGCGTGGCTGATTTGAAGGGTAAGCGGATCGGCACTAAGTTAAATGATTTTGGAGAACTGTTTGTCACTAAGATACTAGAAACGAAAGGTCTTTCTACTCAAGATGTCAGCTTAGTCAATATAGAAGCGGAAGCAATTCCAGCTTTCTTAAAAAGTGGTGAAATTCAAGCAGGACAAACCTGGGGACCCCATTTGTCTCAAGCAGTCAAATCTGGGGCTAAAGTGCTATTCACCAGTAAGCAGACTCCTGGGTTAATTCCAGATGTCATCGTGTTTCACAGCAATGTGCTACGCGATCGCCCTCAAGATATAAAGGCATTTATTCGCGCTTGGTTCCAAGCCCAAGACTACTGGAAAGCGAATCCAGAAGAAAGCAAAGCAATAATTGCCAAAACCCTCAATATCAAACCTGAAATTATTTCAACAGATGGCATCCAGTTGTCTAATTTGCAAGACAACTTAAAGGCATTTACTCCAGGTTCAACAACAGAGTCGCTGTATCATACAGCCAAATTGTACGCCGACTTTTATACTCGTACCGGAGGGCTAAGCGCTGCGCCGGATATTCAAAAACTAATCGATCCGTCCTTTGTGCAGCAGTTACAAAAGGTAAATTGACTGTGAAACAGCTCCAACTTTATACCCTACGCACTAAGCTGATTTTTTCTTTCCTGGGTGTGGCACTCCTCCCCTTAGCATTACTAGCCTTCTTGAATCAGCGAGCCACACAAAAGACGCTGACGAACAATGCTAACCAAACCCTCTTAACCTCTGCTTCTCAAACTGCCCTGAGTATAGATGCTTTTATAAACTCGAATCTGGATGCTGTCCGGGTTGAAGCTCAGTTGCCAGTCTTCGCCAAGTACTTAAGTTTACCTGCTAACCAGAGACAAAGTATCGCTTCAGAAGTCGAGGGCGCTTTACGTTCGCTCAGCCGTAAAGATACTTTGAATATCTCGTCCTACGCGCTGCTCGATAGTCAGGGGCGAGATGTAATTGATACCTATACACCAGATATCGGTACAGATAAATCTGACCAGAATTACTTTCAGCGACCGTTTAAAACTGGCTTACCCTATGTCTCGCCCATCGTGTTTTCTCCAAGTACTAATGAGATCGGTTTGTACTTCAGTAGTCCGGTACGAAATGCGTCGGGAAATACTATCGGTGTCTTACGTATCCGTTATAACGCCGCTGCTGTCCAGCGATTGGTTAGCCAAAATACCGACCTAGTGAGAGGAAGCGCTTCCTTTGCGATTTTGCTAGACGAAAACCATATTCGTTTAGCTCACGGAAACGCACCTGAGTTAAATTTTAAATCGGTAGCACCACTCCCACCGGCTAAAGTGAAGGCTCTGCAAGCAGAAGGACGGTTGCCCAAGGGGAAAACGGCAGACTTTTCGACAAATTTGCCTGATTTTGAGCAAGGTTTAGATAACGCTGCAACATCCCCTTACTTTACAACCGCCTTATCCTCTACAAACAACGAGCCGAACGCAGCAGCAGTTACCAAGCTAAAGACGCGACCGTGGTTTGTGGTTTTTGTCCAACCGAAAGCGGTATTTCTAGCGCCTATCGAAGCCCAAGCCCGCGACACGCTGTTGCTGGCTGCGATTATTGCAGGTGTAGTCATTATCGCGGCGATTACGATCGGAGAACTACTGGCTAAGCCACTGATTAATCTCACTGGAACAGTGACTCAATTCACTGCTGGCAACCTCAATGCTCGTACTTCTATCCAATCAAAGGATGAAATTGGGGTGCTAGCGTTGAGTTTCAATGGGATGGCAGAACAAGTCGGTAAATTGCTTCAAGGCTTAGAAGAGCG